>NZ_PCYY01000014.1:0-50008 GCF_002553955.1 Lactobacillus sp. UMNPBX12 | reverse complement strand
GGACTTGAGCTTTTTAATTATTTATTCAACTTACCGCAAAAAATTATACACTTAGCTATTTTTATTTATGGGATGAATAACACTTATTCTTTGCAATCTTTCATGGCAAGAACTAATCTTAGCTTGTAAGCGTTTGTCAATATCAAGCAATCAAGAGGGTGAAAACAATGCCAAAAAACAGTTACTCCCAAGAATCTTTCGTTCATGTCTATTTACTTCTTGGGAATTAATGGGGTAATTGGGTCCGGTGCCTTTTTACTACCTCAAACAATCTATAAAGATATGAACTTGATGAGTGTTTTCGTAACAATTTGTGCTGCTCTTACAGTAAGTATGGTTGCTCTTTGTTATGCTGACTTGTCAAGTCGTTTTACTGGATCAGGCGCAGCTTGGCTTTATTCATATCACGCCTTTGGGCGATTTACTGGCTACGAACTTGGAATATATACTTGTTTTTTAGGATGCTGTACATATGCGGCAGAAATAGTAGCTTTGTTAACTATTTTAAAGACTTTGTCCCCTGTTTTTAGTAATCACGCTGTTTACTACGGGATAGCTATTGGAATAATTGTGCTGTTTACGATTATTAACTTATTTGGTCGGACAATTGTAAAATTAGTCGATAACTTATCCTCTGCTGCCAAAATGATTACTATTCTGATTTTTATCATCATTGGTGCCTTTTTTATTCATAAAATGAACTTTACACCTGTGATTCCTAAAGCAGCAACCTTAGAGGTGTTGGCCCTTACTTCAAACATTTTGGTGCTGCATTTAGTGTTGTGTTCTACATGTTTACTGGATTCTCCTTTATTCCAATTGCTGCAAAACAGATGAATAATCCAGAGAAAAATATTCCCAAAGTATTGATCACAGTGATGATCACTGTGACTATTTTATATGCATTAATGATGTTAGTAGCTATCGGGATTTTAGGATCCAAGATGGTTAATTATAGTACGCCTATTGCTGTAGCCTTTCAAAAGGCCGTTGGTGATTGAGGCTACGTTCTAGTAATTGCAGGGATGCTGATTAGTGTTATCGGCGTTGCTTTTGCAGGATCTTTTAATACTCCATCGTTGATTGCTTCTCTTGCTAATGAGCACGCAATGTTGCCTAAATGGATTGGCAAAAAGAACAAACATGATGCTGCTTGGGTAGCTATTTTACTCAGTGCAATCATCACTATGATTTTAATCACACAATCATACCTCTTCTTGGTATCTTGCATTGTATTGGCTTCATTTATTCAATATGTACCATCTATCTTAGCAGTAATCAAATTCAAGCATACTAATGAATTTCCAAATAACGGTTTTAAACTCCCATTCAGCTATGTTATTCCAGCTTTGGCATTAATTATTTCATGCTACATGGTAACCAATTTCACTTGGAAAACTATTTTGGTCGGAGTAGTCGTAGGGGTATTAGCCGCA
The DNA here is from genome assembly GCF_002553955.1 of Lactobacillus sp. UMNPBX12. Taxonomy (NCBI): domain Bacteria; kingdom Bacillati; phylum Bacillota; class Bacilli; order Lactobacillales; family Lactobacillaceae; genus Lactobacillus; species Lactobacillus sp. UMNPBX12. The sequence goes on along the minus strand of NZ_PCYY01000014.1, from coordinate 48,572 downwards.
GTAGCTTACTTCTTCATTGAAAAAGATGAAAAAGTTGAAGAAAAGCATCAAAAGTATTTGTCAAAAATGCGCAATAAATAATTTTCAAGTTATAAGGACGATGACTATCGAATATCGCCCTTATTTTTTTGATCAATTAAGACTTTTTAGTCTGCTTTTAAATCTATTTTTCAACTTATACATTATGAAAGCCCATCTCCTCTCATAATATTTAGTGCTAAACTGTTAGATAGATTAGTATTAGAAAAGAGCAACAACAAATGAGTAATCATAAAGCTAAAATAAATAACGCTGAAATTAAAACTAGAGTACCCCGCTTCAGACCAAGCCAGTAAAAAACTTAAGTTAACACAAAAGGAAAAACATATGTCTGAAGAGATAATTAACACAGTCACAACAAAAAATGATTTTAAGAGTGCATTGAGAAATGCGGGTATTAAAGATGATGATACCGTATTAGTTCATACTGCACTAAGTAAATTCTATTACGTTCCTAATGGTCCAGAAACCATTGTCGAAGCCTTAAAAGAAGCTGTGCCTAATGGAACAATAATGATGCCCTCACAAGTTTCCACGAATTGTGATCCAGCCACTTGGGAATATCCACCAGTACAAAAATCTTTGATTCAAGTAGTTAAGGATGCTATGCCACCTTATAATCCTACAACATCAATGACAGAAGGCTTAGGGGTTACGCCAGAGTATTTCAGAACTTTGCCAGATGTTGTTCGAAGTACTCATCCTTACTTGCCAATTGCTATTTGGGGCAAAAACAAAGTAAAGATTGCACAGAATCAACCTTTAAATATTCCTTATGGAATCGACAGTCCTTTAGATTATTTGTACCAGAATAATGGCAAAACTATCTTTTTAGGAACTGATTATGAAACGTGTACAGTTTTGCACTATGCAGAATCCACAATTGGTAGAAAAACCGAAACATGTTCTGCTGCAACTAGTCTGGATGAAAGCGGCAAAACTATTTGGACTGAATATCAAAATATTGATATGGATTCATATGATGACTTTAATGAATTAGGGACAGAGTTTGAAGCAAAGCATCCCTCTGCTATCAAAAAGGTTAAGTTAAACAATGGTGTCATCAAAGTAATAAATGTAAAATCGCTAATTGATTTTGCTAGAAAATGGTTTACAAAAAAAGACAATAATCATTCAATTTAATAATAAAAGGAAGAAGTTACTTTCAACTTCTTCCTTTTTCTTTATTTAATCTTTGTTAAAACCTTTGCACCTATATTTAAACCTACACTATGCGATTTACCGCCCCAATCACGTTCATCATAATTATCCATATCAGCTAAAGTATCTGCAGTGAAAAGAAATTGTGCAAAATCAATCTTTCTAAACTGAGCACATGCTGCTAAAGCTGCACATTCCATTTCTACAGTTGACGCGCCTAACTGACGAAATTGTGCCACTTTTTTAGGCGTTTCTCTAAAGAAACCATCTGTTGTCCAAGTCGTTATCTCGTCATATTCTATATTTAGCTCAACTAAAATCTTTTCTACTTCCTTCAAAAATATAGAATCTAGTTCCACAAATTGTCCAGGATTCATATAGTGAAAAGATGTACCTTCATCTCGAATTGCACGTGTTGGAAGTAGCATCGCATTTTCAGGTAAATCTACTAAGGCACCTGCTGTTCCAATGGTTAACACCTTTTCTACTCCATAAGCAATTAGCCATTCAAGCAACTGTACAGCTGCCGGTGCTCCCAAGGGCGCTTGACACAAAGTGAAAAATTCGTTATTAATTTGAACTTCATAAATTTTAGGATTAAAAGAACATGACTCAAATTCACCTAAAGTACGGTGAAAATGGTGATCTAAAAATGCATTAATTTCTTTTTCCGGCACGAATGCGTAAAGCAATCTTGGATGAAAATGAAATGGTTCTTGATCGTGATTTGGTTCAAGAACTGCATGCTTATTTTTGTCAAAGTCTAAAATGAATGGTTGTTTGTTCATGTATACCCTCTCCCTTAATCAATAAATGGATAGTCTTCATTAAAGTAATGATCAATAAAAATTTGATGTTACTTGTTAAAAATCTTGGGTAATTTATCTTTATAAAAATACTTCAGATCAAGAGTTTCAGAGCTAATCTCTTTTGACATTTTTTCTACTAATTCAACAACAAATTCAACAGTTACTGCCTGTGCCACATCTTGATTAGGATAATGCTGGATAAAATTAGTTGAAACGCCTAATAGTGACTTAGTTCTTACTTTTAAGCCAGTTTCTTCTAAAAATTCTCGAACGCATGCTTTTGGGGCTGATTCTCCAAATTCTAAAGCACCACCAGGTAAGCCCCATGCATTAAAATCTGATCTTTTTTGAAGTAAGATTTCATTCTTGCTATTAGCCAAAATTTAGAATAATTGGTTCATGACCAACTTTTTGACGTAAGGTCTTAATATAGTTTTTAACCATCGCTAGTCCTCTACTTGAATATCATTCATCACAATTTCAACTTCATCGTCTAAATTCATCTGACTAGTAAAAGCATACTCGGGAATAAAACCAAGATAATCTTTTTCATTCCACCATGAGCGCATTTTTTCTTCACCAAAAGAATGTTCATGACGAGTTTTATGGCGTTTCATTGTTTCTTCAAACGGAATATCAAAATAATAGGCATAAATTTGATCACCAAAAAGCTGCTGAGATTTTTTGAATAAATCAGCATACCATTTCGCATTCAATATACCTTCTAAAATAGTGTAAGAACAGTGATGATAACCATACTCAAGCAAGTTTTCTAATAATGGCAAAGCAAATGTCTTTTCTCCGTCTTTAACATTCAGCATTTCTCTTCTAACTGTATCTTGTGGAATCAATAGTGTATTGTGTGGCAATCGACGATGAATTTCTTTAGACAGTGTAGTTTTGCCACTGCCAGAGTTTCCTCGAATTATAATTAATTTTGATGTCATCATAGAAATCTTCACTTTCTTAAAACTAGTTCACTGCATCCCTAATTGTTGCAAACTTATCAAATGTATAATCTATACCATGAATTTTAACAATAGGCAGCATTTTCCCTTTTTGCCCCATCAATAATCCTGCAGAGGCGGCTAACATGTCACAGATAGTTTCAACATTAGTTTTATCTTCATGCTGACTTTTTCTTAAACCAGAAATACCATACAATCCAACTGCTACTTGAGTTGCACCTTTTTTATCAATTCTTCCATCGCTATCAGTAATTATAATAGCTACTCTGACTTTTAATTGATCAAAAATATCATCACTAATTCTCTTAGCAATTTCATCACAATTTTTAGGTAAAACTATTGCAGTACCAGCATCAATTTTATCTACACCTGCACTAGTTAAAAACAAACCATTCGGCAGCCACCCGCCAATAAAGTTCTTAGATATCTGCAGCTTCTTACCACTCTTATCACTGGTTTGATCAATGATAATTTGAATTAATCTTGGATCTTTTCGGGGTATTTGCTGATGCAAACGTAAGGCTAATTGACTTGGACTAATAGAATTTAAGTCAACAAACAGACCTTCAGATTTAGAAATCAACTTAGAAGCAATACATAAAACATTATTATTATGTATAGTAAAAGCTTATTTTTGAATTGTTTTAATTATTTCTGCACTTAAATTGCACTTTTTCTCTATCTTTGGAAAATTATGCAATGCTTCAATTGTAATCATGACTATAACCACCAATCAGGAGTTAATTCACCAAGAGTAACAATCTTTTCATTTTCATAATCAAGCATGACTTCAACATCTTGATAGTGTCCCTCCATCAATTGCGCCATAAATTCACGGCAGGCTCCGCATGGTGCACCAGTTTTACCATCTGGCATAATTGCCAATACGCGTGTGATATTTGACTCACCATTAGTAACCATATTAAAAAGTGCATTGCGTTCAGCGCATACTCCTAAAGTACTCGCAGTATCAACACAAACCCCGGTATAGGTTCTACCTGAATCAGATAAGACTGCAGCTGCAACTCCACCAGCTTCCATATGGCTTGATATTTCACGAAATCCTTGAACTGCTTTAGCTTTTTGATACATTTTTTGCCATGTTTTGTCTAACATCTTTGTTCTCCTTTATTAATGGTATGGTTAATAAAACAATTCCAAAATATATTGCTGATACAAAGAACATCACATTTAGATTTTCAAATACTTTCATAATACTATTACTTATGAACAATGAAACACTAACCAAGATCTCTGCAATAAATGAAATAGTCGAAAGCATAGTTGACTTATTGCTTTCCCCATAAATAGCCTCATTACTAGTAGCTGAAATTTGTCCCGACATCATTCCCATCAATAGTTCAATTAATAGAAAAAGACAAAACAGTATATATTTATTTTCTAGAGTTCCACTTAATACAAATGCACCAATCATGCACACAGTATTCAATAAAGTAAGATTCTTTGAATTAACAGAAGTAGAAATTTTACTAAATAAAACTGATCCTAGAATTAATGCATACATAAATAACGTGTAAACCAGTGAAAGATTAAAACCTAATTTTTCAACATAAATAATTGACCAATAGATAAGGATAAATTGCGTTCTTCAATCATAGCCTACATTCAGCAACAGTAATATCCAGAAGTTTCTTTTCCTAAAAAAACTAACAATATTTTTAGCGCTACATTCAACTTGTTTTTTATTAGAAGCTCTATTATCTGAAAAGGATAGGATACTTATCATAAACCAAATAAGGGCTGGATATAACGCAAGTCCAAGCATTGCGAACCATATCGGTGCAGTATCTTTAATTCCAAATAGCCAGTCCCAATATTTCCACCGATTAATGTGGTTAAATTCAAAATAATTATTTGCATCCCCATTAGTTTGCTACTAGGGGCAATTTTATTTTGTTCCTGTAAGTCAGTTACATAGGCAAGTAAAGTACCTGAATTAAGAGCTAAGCCAATACCATATAAAAGCTCTGCCATTGAAAAGAAAAAGAAGTTTCTAAATAGAATTAGAATGAAAAAAACTCGTGGCGATAACTAAAGATGATAAAGCTAGAACTTTCAGTCTTCCAATTCTATCAGCTAAATATCCTGCTGGAAGAAGACCAAATATAATACCGATATTTTGAAAAGATTTTATTGAACTAATATTTGCATCCGGGATTCCATTTTTAGCATAAAATAATGAAAAAATTCCTGACATTGATGATCGGAAAAGTGTAAAAACTGCTGTAAAAACTAAAAATAAAACTGCAATTTTAAAACTTACACTCTTTAACCTCATGATCATCAACTCCTATTGTTTTTTCTTAAAAATCTATAACCTCTTCAACTATTTCTGCAATTTTCTTTGGATATTCAAAATGAATATAATGTGAATCACCCATAACTACAACTTTAGATTGCGAATTATTTGAAACGTATTCTGACCGCATATATTCATTTTCACGATACTTCTCTGTAATAACAACACTTGGTGTTTTATCACTTATCCTGGTAGTATTTTTCCAAAACGAATCATTTTCGTAGGCTGCTTGTGCTTTTAAATTATCCTTTTCATCAAATTTCTTCGCATTTTGCTCTGTAGTTGTCCAAAACTTTTTATTTTCTTCTGGAGTAAAAATTTCTCTAAGATCAGCTTCAATTTTTTCTTGAAGTTTTGCCATGTTTTTATTTTTCTCAATATAAGCCGGTTCCTTTGGAGGATTTAACATGATTTCTCTAGTAGTTGGCTCAATTCCTACAAAAGCCTTCAAATTATTGATTTTATCTTTCATTTGCATAGCATACACACCGCCAATGCTATGAGCCAAAATTATAACTTTTTTTGCATTAAAATCGTTAATAATTTTAGCTAATTTAGTAGCTTCGTCTGATACTGTATAGTCCTTTAAAGACTTGCCACTAAAGCCACTATTCAAATAATCTGATGCAAAATAGCCATACTTATTGGGCAAAGCTTCAATTACTTTTGAAAAAGATTGTGCTGTATCAAAACTACCAAAGCCATTCAAAAAAACAACTAATGGATCTCCCTTTCGATAGGCAAAATTAATCTTGCCTAATTCAGTTTCAATATCGCTTCTTTGCATAAATTTCTCCCTTTATTAAAACTTTGAAGTCGTTATATTTTAATTATTTCTTAGCACAAATACCTTATGCCCATTTTCATCATCTTTTAAATACACGAAACTACTTCGCTTAGCTACATTCTGACTAGCGGAATTCTTAGGATGAGTTCTTAAAATCAAATAATCAAGCTTCAACTGTTCAAATGCGTATTTCTTAAGAAATTCGACAGATTCAGTCATAATTCCTAAATGTTGAAAATCATTAGAAAGCCAATATCCTACTTCGCCAGATTCATGATTCAAATTATGTAAGTCAATCATGCCAGCTGGCTGTCCATCAACTAAAATAACTAGGTTGAATGCTGTACCATCAACCATTTTTTGTTGAAACATTTTAATTGAATCGGCTTCTTTTTGAACAGAATCAATTTTGTTGGCCCAAACTAACCATTTAGAAAACTCAGTAAGATTTTTTTGAAGTTGATCAAATAAGTCTTTTGCTTGCCAAGTCTCTGGAAGAACTAATTCGATTTCTTTATTTTTAGTTAGAAATTTATGTAAAACAAAAGCAGTATGACACATTTCGAGTGCCTCCTTTCCTCCAAAATACGTTGTATTAAATATTACTTAAATAAATTTAATATTTCAAGAGGATATTTATAATATTTTCACACGTAAAAAACCAGGAAGATAGTTTTTCTCCCTGGTTTCTCCAGCATATTCTTAAATTAAATGATTTTCTTTATACCAACTAATAAAATTGGCCAAAAAATAAGCAGAGACCTCTAAAATCTCTGCCTATTAGCCACAAATTTTTCATAGCCAAAAATAATTATACTTAATTACCAGCTGGTGTTACGTTTACCGTTACTGTCTTTATATCAGACCATGGACCAACTATATTACTGTTGAGGCCACGGACACGTATCTCATATGTCTTACCTTTTTCGAAATAGCAAATACTATTTTTATCAGAGCTGGATGTAATTTCATCACCATTACTTGATGATGATAAGAAACTTTGCCATTCACTCTGATCTTTTAAGCGATATTGAACTTCATAACTACTAATATTTTTATTAACCGGCCATTTAATATCGATGTATGGTTCATCACTACCATTATCATCATAATAGCTGACATCAACTGGGATTTTATCTGGCACATTCTTATTATCCGTTACAGCATGATAATCGATCGTCTTTGCATCAGAAAGTTCACCATTAATATCAAATCCGTTCGCACGATTGATAGGTAAAACAGCGACTTGATATGTCTTACCATTAACAAGGCTCTTATATGGAATTACCGTGCTTAATGATTCACTTGCTTTAATTCTTGGCACAGCAGCAGGAATATAGCCACTGCCACTATTTATATAGATGACATATTCAGTCGCACCTTCAGACTTAGTAAAATCAACTTGCAATCCGTCTTTTACTGGTGTCAACTTTGTAACTTCATTTTTGACTGGTACTTGGTCAGTATTTTCACCTGTTATTTTGAAATTAAATAAACCACGAGTTTGAATGTTTAATTTGTACTCACCTTTTGCGACATACCAAGTTATCTTTTTATTATCTTGTCTACCATTGAACATTGAAGATGGCAGGTAATAACTAAAGCCATTCTTACTTTGCATAGTAATGATTGTTCTATGACCATTGTAATAAACCGGCATCGAGTTCATGCCCATAGTTAATTTTTGTGACTTATCAACTTTTAATGTGTAACTATGATACGTGCTATTTTTATAGCTACTAAACATGTCAGAAAATCCCTTTACCTTTTGTCCTAATGAAATTTCAGGACTATAAGTATAGCTGTTTGTAGTGCGGTAAATTGGATAATCATCTAACTGTTTTCTAAGTTTAGTCAATTTAGTATAACTAATTCTAATTTTTCTTGATCCCGGATTCTTAGCAACTACTTTGTAATTTCCGGATCTAAGATAATACTCTTTAGTATTTTTCTTATCGGTTGAATAAGGAATGGCCTCCCAATCAATACTATTGTAGATTCTGATCTTGGCATTTGTATTAACTGTTACTCTACCAGCTTCTTTTAAATGAAGCTTATAAGTGTTGCCTTTGCGTACATAACTTGTGCCTTGAGTCGGAATTTGGATCGTAGCAGCTTGAACAGTAGAAGAATTTGTATTTAAAAATAGTACAAATGCTCCTGCCAATGAAGTTGCAATCAGATATTTATTAATTTTCATAATTGTTGTCCTTTCATAAGCTATTATAATGCTTTATTGATTTTATACCCTAACTAAAAATATCCCACCTATATTCCTTGCTTACATCTTCTAGCAGACTCAGGCCAGCAATACTATTACCAACTTCATCAAGTGGTGGACTAAAAATGCCAATCCCAGCTTTATTAGGTACTGAAGAAACAAGCCCACCTCCAACACCACTCTTAGTAGGAATACCAATTTTAGCAGAGTATATTCCTGATGCATTATACAAGCCTGTTGTCATCATTAAAGACTTAGCAAAAGTCGCGGCAGTACCTGAAACGATTCGCTCATTGTCCCATGGCTTAATTCCATCATTGGCTAAAACAGCACCAAAATTAGCTAAGCTGCGCGCCGTTACCATCATTGAACATTGTTTGAAGTAAGTAGTTAAACTGTCTTCAACATCGGCTTTCAAAATTTCCTTAGCTTTCATGTAATAAGCTAAAGATTGATTCATATCGCCTGTCTTTTGTTCAGACTTAAAGATCTCTTCATTCAATTTAATTAGAGGATCATTGCAAATTTCTTTAGTAAAATTAGAGTCAAAGCTAAATCCTGTTTGTCTTGCACCGACAACTGAGTTAACAAAATCTAAACCCAAAGTTTCAATTGAATAAAGTAATGTAATGACTTTGGAGATGCTTTCAATTGCAAAGTAAGTTTCACTATCACCAGCTACTGAAATTTTTCCATCGTTCAAATTATAAATTGCTATTCCAAGTTGTTCTGGTTCTACTTCCGCCAATGCTGGAATGTACGTTGCAACATGACCATTCACTACTTGTGGTAAATTTTTAGTTACTAAGTTTGCTAAATCAGTCATACTCTGCATCCCCTTTCATTCTTATTTTACAAAAAAGACAGATTTCTCCATAAGAATCTGCCTCACGTTCAATATTTAATCTTCAAACTTGTCTAAATTTTAATTCCATGACATTATTTCTCTAAATAAAGTTCGCGTAATTTATCTTCTAATTCAGAAGTCACATTTAAAACATCCCTCACATAGGTTTCAAAATCTCCATACTCTTTCTCAATAGTCAAAAGAATTGTGTCAAAAAGTGAATCCGACGCTGAACTTAAAACCCGCATATTAGCTCTAAAGGTTAAACCTTTACCAGCTTCTTGGAATTCCTTATCCCTAGCTGCGCGATATTCAGTCAAAATTTCATTTGATGCCAGATAATCCTGTCGTATTACTTCTAAGTCAACGCCTAAAATATATAAAACAAATAAGGCAACAAAGCCTGTCCGATCTTTTCCTTCAGTACAGTGAAAAATAACTGCTCCTTTTTCAGTTTCAGACAATATTTTCAATACTTGACGAACAGTTTCTTGATCATGTGCTGCAATAACATGATCTCTATAATGATCACACATCATTTTAAATGCAGCATGTGGATTTTCATTATATGACTTTGCTTCTTGTTTTAAGTTATTTTCTCCCCCTAATGTTCCTTCTTCACTGGAAAGAGGCAGAGAAATATTTTGAATGCCATCAATTTGAGGATCAGGATGAGAAATGCTTTCTGATTTTGAACGTAGGTCAATAATTTTAACAACACCGTAATCCTTTAGAAGTTGCCTGTCTTTTAGCGACATTTTACTAAGATCGCCTGTTCTAAGCAGACGATGCATCTGTATTTTACGATTATTAAGACCAGTTAATCCACCTAGTTCACGCGGATTAATGGCTGTTGTGATTGGTAATAGATTTGAGTACATATTGTTCCTCTGCTATTTGCTATGCTTTAAAACTGCCAGCCAAATTAGATAACAGATTAAAATGATTAATCCAAATACTCCCCAGATAATTAAAGTAATATTTCTCATTTCAGGTGTTTGTACTACACCTGCTCCGTCAACTTTTCTAACGCAAAGAAATATACTAATCACTATAAATAAGATCAATACAATACTGCCACTAATTTTCCATACTTTCATTTATTTTCCCTTTATAACTTTTTCAACAGCCGGTGCAACCAGACTCTCTTCCAATTTCATATCAACTGGCTTATAGCCCATATCGATACATTCATCCCAATATTCAAGATGTTTCTTATCAATATAGCTTTCTGATTCTTCGACGGCATTTCCGCCTTCTCCTTGAACCGAATACCAGTAAAAATATGTATATCCATCTGGATTTTCTTCTTTAAAAACGCTCTCCACGTACATCTTTTCACCAGCCATTGTCGCTACAGTATCATCGTGATGTTCATTTAGAAAGTCCATCCACTCTTGCGCTTTAGCTTCTTTTCCTTTTCTAATTCTAAAACGCGTTAATTCTACCTTAGTCATCATTGATTATCTTCTTTCCATTAATGTATTTTCGCTTTGCATTAATCGCCATTTTCTTAACAATATCTTCTCCTAGATCACTGCCAAGCATTTCAGAAATTCCTAACAGAAAAATAGCTATATCAGCAAGTTCTTCATCGATGTTTTCTTGATCTTCTTTTAGACAAGCTTGAAACAGTTCATTTACTTCACCATACAATAATAGCAGTTCAAACTTAATATCAGTCGTATTAAAATTATGCTTTTTCTTGTTCTCAATAACTGCTTTTTGTAATTTTTCCGTATCTATAATCATAGTTTCAATCCTCAATATTCACTATTAAACTTTTTCTCTACTATTTCTTTCACATTAAGATCAAGCAATGAAATAGAATTTAATTTTACATATATATCTTGTAATAATGACTTCAGATTATTAAATCGATAATATTCTAAAAGTTCATCTGAATAAGGATCAAAAGCAAACGATTTTATCCAATTAACAAAAATATCTGAATTTATCTTATGTGCTTTAAATCCATTTACAAAAACATCGGCTAAACGATATTCTTCCCCGTCAATAAAACGTCCATCAACCTTATTCAACATTTCTTTAGTCGCTAATAAAAAATCGGCTACCATTCTTTGATCAAAATCATCACATAGTATACTATCTGCCAGTGCGTCCGAACAATGCGCAACTGCATGAACCCAACCATATTCCTTGGAAAAGCCAGTAAAATCATGCTCATTGGCTAAATAATGAATTAAGTTTTTAAAAATCTGCTTTTCTTTATTCTTATCTAAGATTTGATAATACTGAGATTTTTTATCATTATTTGTTCGAATAATTAAATCCCACAACAAGCACGTAAAAGACCTTGTTAATGTAGCTTCCCCATTTTCTTGAATTCTATAGAATAAAAGATTTCTTTCTTCAAGTTGATTTATCAAAAATAAAACTTGCTTATTGGTAAATTTTTCTTCGAAAAAGCCAGCACCCAAGCTATTGCATACTAAGTCATCTCGAATTTCACTTTTAGAATTGCCAATATTTTCTAAAAGCCAATTTACTTCTTCATCTAAATATTGAGCGTTAGAATTATTCAATTTTTGTTTTAAGATTTTTAAATCCATTTGCTCACCTTAATTCTTATTGTACCTTGTGCAACACTAAACTATTTATGATTAAAACAAAGTTTTCATATATTCCTATTTACATTAATAAAAATCTTATTTATTATTAATGTACCATAATTTTATAGCTTTTCAATAAACAAATGGAGATGAGCAAATGAAAAAGAAAATCAAATACACTCTTGCACTTATCGCATCCATCAGCTGTGTTGCTTTACTAAGTTTTGCGTCATATTTACAAATTCATGAACATATCTATAAAGGTCTTTTTTGGAATGTTTTATTGATCCTTTTCTTACTTTTTAGTTCATCAATATATCTAAAACAATTAATAAAGGGTCCTAATGATAACCAAGATGATGGTAATGATGCAGAAACAGTTCGTCTTGAGCAAAATGCCAAAGTAAAAACGATGACTATAATAGAAAATATTACTTTTTGGTGTGGCATGATTTTAATGGTTTATGCTTCCAGTCAACTAAAAGAAAATCCACAATTTTCATATGTTCTATTTGCAATTGCTGGCACTTTAACTTTAATTTGGCTATTAAGCTTTGTGATTGAGATTTTTTATATTTGCAAATCTGGAAAGCAACCAGACAAAAGAGAGGATTAAATAATGCTAAATCTGGAAAATTTTAACTCTTCATACTTAAAAGATATTTGGAAAGATGGATTCAAAGCAAACAATCCAGAATGGACTAAATGGAATGCGCCATATTTTAACGATTACATTCCCTATCAGTCTTTTTCTGACTTTAAAGAAAGTCCCATTTCTACCTATCTACTGAGTAAATCATGCAAAGCCATTATTAGTAATGACCAAGCAATAGGGATGGTTTCAAAAAACTGGATTGATAAAACAAACCTTTGGCTTGAAATTGGAATAGTTATTTATAATCCCAATTATTGGCATGGTGGCCTTGGAACAATAGCTTTAGAAAAATGGATTACTGATATATTTTCTGAATATCCTGATTTAGAACACATTGGTTTAACAACCTGGAGCGGCAATGTAAGAATGATGCATTTAGCTGAAAAAATTGGACTAAAAAAAGAAGCTCAAATTCGCAAAGTTCGCTATTTCCAAGGCTCTTATTATGACAGTGTAAAATATGGCATTTTAAGATCTGAATGGAAAAAATGCAAAAACAAATAAGGATGATATCTTGACAATTTACTGCCAGTTATCATCCTTATTTCAATTTGTATCAAATATTAAAAGTCATTCCTAGCAAAATAAGCAGTACAATTGCCCAAACAAATCCTGCAATCAATCCCAAAATCCAGGCTAACCACCGCTTCATCTTCTTACTCAATATTATTGCAGTCAGAACAAACATCGCGCTTTCAGAGATAATTACTGGATAAGTAACCCAAGATCTTAGATTAAAAATTGGTAAAAGAAAACTAATAATTGTGGCAGTAGCAACTATAATAGCCGGTACCCTTATAGAAATATTTTCATTAAATGAAACTGCAAAGCCAATAACAATTGCAATAAATAATGGTGAGATATTAATAAACGGCATCATACTTTCTTGCATAAGCATCCCCTCTAAATCTTTTTATTAAAATAATATCTAATACTATTTTAATTTTCAACAAAATATGCTATATTATTTTCATCAAAGAAGAAACGACTTAAAATAAGTCACTTTGATGGGGTCTAGAAAGGTATATTTATGTCACTGAAGTTTGCTAACAAAAAGAAGCTAGCACTTTATGTCTTTTTAGCCTGCATAAGTGCTTGTGGTAATGTCGTTATCGCTTATGTCACGAAGATCATGCTTAATAGCGCCCAATATCATCGTGGCTCATTAAAGCAATTAATTTTTATCGCTGCATTAGGAGCAGCATCACTAATCATTATCATGTTTCTCAACTTTGCTTATAGATACTTGCGCTCCGATATTACGCGTGATATTAACTTGAAGTTAAAAGAGAAAACTATTACTTATTTAATTGCTCAACAAAATGACTCGCAAAAAGATGGTCTAAATTTAATGACCAATGACCTAAAGCAAATTGAAACACTTAAAATTACAAATGAATTAATGATTATTTCCGAATTTTCTGCTTTTACAATCTCAATTTTTGTCGGTTTAATCAATTCTTGGCTTCTAACAATAATCTTCGTTATTGCTACGGTCATCCCGGGATTTATCCAAAAAATTTTCATTAAAGATATTCAAAACAAATCTGCTGTCTGGGAAAAGCAAAACGCTGAATATACTCAAGCTACTGTTGATGCTATTAACGGATCAAAAACTGCTATGCTATATGACGCACAGATTCTCGTTGTTTCTTATGTAATTAATCGGGCAAAAGAAATGGAAGATGCCTTGAGAGCATTAAACTACACCCAAGGTGCGATTTCTACATTAATTATTACCATTGCTGATATTTTCAGCTTTATCATTCCATTCCTAATCGGTGCAATTTTGATGTTCAATGGGCAAATTGGTGCTGGTACTTTAGTAATGATTGTTCAGCTTTCAAATGACTTCATTAATCCAATTACAATGATTTTTGACCAGCTCAATCAAATTCGCTCAACTAAACCAATTTGGGATAAAGTCGAACAAGCTCTTAAGTTTAAAGGATCTCCTACTTCAACTGAATCAGCTTCTACTTTTAATGAATTAAAAGTTAAAGACTTATCATACTCAGTAAACAATAAAAACATTTTAAACAAGGTTAACTTTAACGTTAAAGCTGGTGAAAAAATACTACTGATGGCACCAAGTGGTTTTGGCAAAACTACCCTCTTAAAGCTTTTAGCTGGACAATTATCTCCAAGTACTGGTTCAATTATCATTGACCAAAACAATTTAACTAGCAATTGGCAAAAATCTCATGAATACTTTGGCTACATCAATCAAAAGCCATTCATGTTTGATCGCAGTCTGTTCTTCAATTTAACTCTGGGCCAAAAATATTCCAACAATGAGTTACAAAATGCAATTAAATCAGCTGGATTAGCAGAGCTTGTTAAGGAGAAAGGCCTCGATTATCAAATTGGTCAAAATGGTAATAATCTATCCGGTGGTCAAATTCAAAGAGTTGAAATAGCTCGTGCAATCTTAGCAAAACGTCCAGTTTTACTAGCAGACGAAGCTACAAGTGCTTTAGATAATGATTTATCTTTGCAAATTCACAAAACTCTACTGGAAAACCCTAATTTTGCAGTAATTGAAGTTGCTCATAAAATTTCCAAACAAGAAAGAGCAATGTTTGATCGAATTATTAACTTAGACAACTAAAATTTAAAAATGACATTGACTGCAAATCATCGTCAATGTCATTTTTTATTATCAGTATTACTTTACATAATTTATATTATTGTTTAACTACAAAGATAGTTTTTTCTTTAGTTTACTGTTAAAATTACATTTGCAATAAACAAAAAATAAGAGGAGTTTTTATGATTTTAACCTGGGATATTATTCGCAGAACAATCGAGATTTTATGGATTATCAATATCGCCTTTGCAGTCTGGACTGTTTTTCGCAGTCATCGTAGCGTTGTTTCTACTTGGGCTTGGATGTTAGTATTAACTATTTTGCCCGGCATTGGCTTTATTCTATATCTTTTCTTTGGGCGTCAACTTTCACATGACGAAATTTTTGCTATTCAAAGTGCTCAAAAAGAGACGCGTAATCGTTATCTCAAAAAACAAAAAGCTATGTTGGCAGAACATGATCTTTTACCCGAAAAAGAGCGCAAACCACGTGCCCGCATGTTATCAGAGCTGAATTTAAACAACGATGATGCTATTTTAACTTTTGCCAATAAAGTTAAGGTTTTCACCAGTGGACCCGAGTTGTTTGACCAAATAATTGCTGATCTTAAGCAAGCTAAAACATCAATTAGTTTAGAGTTCTACACTTTTTATAATGATAATCTAGGAAAGCGTGTCTTACGGGCCTTAGAAGAGGCTTCTGCTAAAGGAGTAAAAGTCAGAGTTATTTATGATGTCTCTGGCTCACGTGGTACTAAACCTGCTTTTTTTAATCATTTAAGAGAGCTTGGTGGCGAAGCACAGCCTTTCATTTCTACTTCTAAAAAGCATTGGTTTACTACACCACGACTAAATTATCATTTACACCGCAAATTAATCGTAATCGACCATCATATTGGCTATATTGGTGGCTTTAACATCGGTGATCAGTACGTTAATCAATCTAAAAAATTTGGTCATTGGCGCGATACACATTTACGTGTTGTGGGTCAATCACCTATCCTAATGGAGACACGCTTTGCCATGGATTGGAATACTTCTATCAGACGAACTGCATTACCTAAATTTGATCTAAGCGAATTACATGCTTTTACTGTCGAACGTAAAGATCTTGACAACGATGATAACGTAGCAATGCAAATCGTTTCTTCAGGTCCCGATAACCAACATTATGGCATTCGCCGAGGATATGAGGGCATCATTGCTGGGGCTAAAAACTATATCTATATTCAAACACCCTATTTAATTCCTGAAGAATCCATTTTAGAAGCATTAATTATTGCTGCTAATAGCGGTGTTGATGTACGCATCATGATCCCTTGCATGCCAGATCATCCCTTTGTTTACCGAGCTACCGAATATTATGCAAAATATTTAGTTGCTCATGGCGTTAAAATTTACAAATATAATGATGGCTTCATCCATGCCAAAACAATGGTTTCTGGCTCCAATATCTCATCTGTTGGTTCAGCCAATCAAGACTTCAGAAGTTATACCTTAAACTTCGAGGTTAACGCTTTTAATTACAATCTTCAATTAACTCAAGAACTTAAACAAATTTTTGAAAAGGACCTAGCTAGTTGCAGTCTTCTAACTAATGAATACTTTAATCAGCAATCTAAATGGCTTAAGTTTAAACAATACTTTTCACGTCTGTTGGCACCTATTTTTTAGAAATAATAAAACCACGAAGCAAAAACTTCGTGGTATTTTTTTACAGATTATTATAAAGATCCTGCATTTCATCATCTTCTGGAGCTAACTTAAGATATCTTTCTAGCAGTTGTTTTGTTATTTCATCATTATTTTGTACATTGAAAAAGATTATCATTTGGCGCAAAAAGTCTGGATTATCCTTGAAATCCGGATAAGCTAGTAAAAATTCGCTCTGTGCTTTCTGAATATCATCCAAATCCTCATATGATAATGCCATATTCCAATGTGCCTGTGGCTCCACGCTTTCCTCATCTAAGTTACTAAATAAGGCAATATTCTCCTTAGCCTGGTGTTCATGAACATATAGGTTAGATAGCTGCATACGTAAATCACTATTGTCTGGCGCTACTTTTAACCCCTTTTCAAGTAAGTCACGAGCTGTATCCAATTCATTCAAATTAGCTGCTGCACGTGCTCCCATTGAATAAAGTGTTTCATCCAGTTCATTGTACGCTAATCCTGCTTGAGCAGTCCTCAATACTTGTTCATTGTCATGCTGATGATCATAAGCTTGTGCTAATAATGGATACGCATTTACATAGTCAGGACTTTGCTCAATCACTTCATCTAAGAACTTAATTGCCTGCTTATCATCACCTACAGATAAGAGAACTAATCCTGCTTCATACTTAGAATCAATATCTAAAATACTATTTGCATGTTCACGAATAACTTTGGCAGCTTCTTCATAATTACCTAATTTGGCAAAAGTCGCAAATAATCTTTGGTACAGATTTACTTCACTAAAAGTACTTTGACGTTTGATTAAATCTTGATATAACTCAAGTGCTTGTTCATAATTACCACTTAAATATTCAATCTCTGCTAAACCAAATTTAATAGCATCTTCTTCTGGAGCTAATTGTAGTGCTCGTATTAATTTGTCCTTAGCTGTTTCTATTAAGCCGTTAGTTTGGTAATAATCAGCTTGTACTAATAGACTATCCAAATAAGCTGAAGAGCTCTCAGGGACATTATATAAAAGCGACAGACCATCGTCATCATCGCCATCATTTAACATAATCTCTGCCAAGTAAACTTTAAATAAATCTTCTTTAGGAAATTTAGCTATTAAAGCTCGATATATTTCTTTTGCTAAATCTGTAAAACCTAAGCCAGTTAGGTTTTCTGCTAAAGATGACAAGACCTCGGGATCATCATTATCTAAAGCTTCTTTTAAAAGGTGTTTGTTTTGTGAAAAATCATGATTTTGAATTGCATCTAGTAATTGTTCAGAATAACTCATAATACCTCCAATCAAGTTACCATTGTACTAAAAAAAGACGCCGGAACAAAGTCCAACGTCCTATCACATTAGTTAAGCTATTACTTAACGGCATCCTTAAGAGCTTTACCTGGCTTAAATGCAGGTACTTCACTAGCTGGGATTTCGATTTCATCACCAGTTTGTGGGTTACGGCCCTTACGAGCAGCACGGTGACGTACTTCAAAAGTACCAAAACCGATTAATTGTACCTTTTCACCCTTAGCAAGGTTTTCTTGAATTGAATCAAGGATAGCATCAACAGTATTTGCAACTTGCTTCTTAGTTAACTTAGTTTTTGAAGCAACTTCTGAAACTAATTCAGCCTTATTTGCCATGAATAATTCACCTCCTGAATTTGAACCTAATGTTCA
This sequence comes from Lactobacillus sp. UMNPBX12, assembly GCF_002553955.1. NCBI lineage: Bacteria > Bacillati > Bacillota > Bacilli > Lactobacillales > Lactobacillaceae > Lactobacillus > Lactobacillus sp. UMNPBX12. Next base: position 30,249 of record NZ_PCYY01000014.1, on the reverse strand, counting down.
AAAAATTTTTCTTTGTTTAAGCTAAACAAGGAAAAATGATCACAACTAATCATGTTCCCTAAAAACAAAAATATCACAAAAACCTTATAACAACAAGGTCTTTGTGATATTTTGCTTATCTTTTATTTACGTTTACGTGGCAAAATCTTGATTGGTGTACCCGTAAAATCAAAGTTTTGTCGTAATTGATTAATCAAAAATCGTTCATATGAGAAGTGCATCAGTTCTGGGTCATTCACAAATACAACAAAAGTCGGTGGATTCGTACTTACTTGGGTCATGTAATAAACACGCAATCTCTTACCCTTCACCATTGGAGTTGGAACTAACTTACTTGCTTCAAGCAACAAGTCATTTAAGACACTAGATTGAATTCTTTGATTTTGATTATCATAGACTTCTTTAACCATATTAGGAATTTGATCTAATCTTTGACCTGTCTTGGCAGAAACAAAAAGAATAGGAGCATAGTCCAAATATTGAAATTCATCTCTAATTTCACGTTCAAATTCTTTAGCGCTTGTACTATTCTTTTTCGGCAAATCCCATTTGTTAACGACAATGATGATTCCACGACCCGCCTCGTGAGCATATCCAGCCACATGCTTGTCTTGTTCCCTAATGCCTGTACTTGCATCGAGGACAAGTAAAACCACGTCTGAGCGCTCAATAGCACTCATAGCGCGCATTACAGAGTACTTTTCTGTCTTCTCATACACTTTGCCTCGTCTTCTGATTCCGGCAGTATCAACGACCTTAAATTTTACACCATCATGGGTAAACGGCGTATCGACAGCATCACGAGTTGTTCCTTCTTCATTAGCAACAATTACCCGATCTTCACCAAGTAATTTGTTAACAATTGAAGACTTACCTACATTTGGTCGACCAATCACGCTAAAAGAAATAACATCATCAGCTTCAGTATCTTTATCGTCAGGAAAATCATTAACAATCTGATCAAGCAAATCACCAATACCAGTACCATGACTACTTGAAACAGGAATCGGATCCCCCAATCCTAAACTATAGAAATCATAAATATCGCTTCGCTGTTCAGGATTATCAGCTTTATTTACAGCTAAAATAACTGGCTTTTTAGTACGGTAAAGAAGATGAGCTATTCTTTCGTCTAAATCTGTCACGTGATTTACCACATTGGTTAACATCACGATAACATCTGCTTCTTCAATTGCAATTTCTGCTTGAGCTCTGATTTCTTCTTCGATCTTGCCACCTTCCCAGGTAATACCACCAGTATCGATCAAATCAAACTTATGCCCCATCCATTCGGCTTGAGCATAATTACGATCTCGGGTAACACCCGGTTTGTCCTCAACAATAGCTAAACGTTGATTAATTATTCTATTGAAAAGTGTTGATTTACCAACATTGGGTTGACCAACAATTGCAACAACTGGTAAAACCATTTCTCGCCCTCCTTTACTAATCTAAACATAAATAAAAAAGCCGACTCAAGTCGGCTTTTTTATAAAATGACTACTTACGGTCCTTTAATTGGTCACCAATGATGTCACCTAATGCAAAGCCGTTGTCGTTATCACTCATGTACTTCTTGTTTACTGAATTTTCGTTACGTGAACGACGTGGACGAGAATTATGATTTTCTGAAGAAGCGTTTGAGTCAGCAGCCTTGATTGAAAGTGAAATTCTCCTATCACTTGGGTCAATGTTCAAAACCTTAACCTTAACACTTTGACCAACCTTTAAAACATCGCTTGGCTTGTCAACATGCTTGTTTGAGATTTCTGAAACGTGTACCAAACCTTGAATACCATCAGCAACTTCAACGAAAGCACCAAAGTTAGTTAATGACTTTACTTCACCTTCAAAAATATCGCCTTCGTTTAAGTCAGCTGTAGCTTGTTCAAATGGAGAAGGTTCAGTTTGCTTAATAGACAGGGAAATACGATGTCTGTCATTGTCGATACCAATGACCTTAACCTTAACATCTTGACCAACCTTTAAAACATCGCTTGGCTTGTCAACGTGCTTGTAAGAAATTTCTGAAATATGAACTAAACCGTCAACACCACCAACATCGATGAATGCACCGAAGTTAGTCAAACGTGAAACCTTACCTTCAACAACGTCACCAACAACTAATTGTGATGCAACCTTGTCAAATGCTTCTTCACGTTCTTCTTCAACTAAATCCTTGTGTGAAAGGATTAAGCGGTTCTTGTTAGGATCAATTTCGGTAATCTTAAGTTTCATAGTCTTACCAATGTAAGGCTTAAGATCTGAAACGTAACGGTTTGAAATTAATGAAGCTGGTAAGAAACCACGTGTACCAACATCAACAATTAAACCACCACGAACTGATGAAGTTACAGTACCTTCGACAGCATTTCCGTCTTCGAAGTCTTTTTGTAACTTGTCGTAGGCTTCTCTTTCCTTTAAGCGGGTAACTGAGAAGAAGAATTCACCATTTTCCTTGTCGCCACCGGCTCTTCTTAATACTAAGGCCTTAAACTTGTCACCAGGCTTAACTAAATCACGTAAGTCTGCGTTACGGTCTGAAGTGTATTCACGACGAGTAATGACACCTTCAACACCAGCGTTTTCAACACCAACATCGATTTGGCCGTCTTCAATGTCTAATACTTCGACATCGACAATATCTCCGACCTCAACTCCTTGCATTTGCTTTAATGCGTCTAAAAATTGATTACTGTTTTCTGACATATGTACCTCCCAATATCATGTCCCATTTTATAGGAAACCGAGATATTTTTCTACTATTTTGTGCTATTTTTTCTAATTTTTTTGTTTTTTTTCGATTTGAGCTAAAATTGCCTCTACAACTTCGTCAATCGACATGTTTGTGGTGTCAATTTCAATTGCATCATCTGCCTTTTTTAGCGGTGAAATTTTGCGGTGAGAATCTTTATAATCTCTTGCTGCAATATCTTTTTCAATTTCATCAACTGTTTGGTCAGATTTAATACCACGCTCTTTAAAATCTAATAAACGACGTTCAGCACGTGATCTTGCTGAAGCAACTAAAAAGATCTTAACTTCAGCGTTAGGTAAAACAGTCGTACCAATATCGCGACCATCCATAATGACATTTGTCTTGCCTGCCATTTCACGTTGCAGACTTACCATTTTTTCTCGTACTTTCGGCAAAGCGGATACTTCCGAAACATTAGCTGAAATTTCAGGCGTTCTAATTTCTTTAGAAACGTCCTTTCCAGCTACATATACTTTTTGCTCACCATTTTCAGATTTCAATTCAATTCCATCTTCATCAATGGCATTCAAGATACCCGCTTCATCACCATAATCTAAGTTATGATTACGAGCAATCACTGTACATGCACGATACATTGCCCCTGTGTCTATATAGACAAAGGATAATTTACTTGCAATGATTTTAGCAACTGTACTTTTACCTGCTGATGCAGGACCATCTACTGCTACTTGCATTCTAATAAAAAAGAGATCTTATCATCGACCCCTTTTATCCTTTCTGAAAGATTATTTCAACTTAAGTGTCTGACCTGCTTCAATATTTGAAGAGTCTTTAAGATTATTTAATCTGGCTAATTCATCAACAGTCAAGCCATTCTTTTCTGCTATTTCATTTAAGGTATCTCCACTTTGGACTAAATAAGTCTTAGGAGTAGCAGAACTACTAGATGAGCTTGAACTAGCCTTTTCAGACTTTTTCTTGCTAAAAGAAGATGATGAGGTTTTCTTAGTCTTAACAGACTTGGATGATTTAGAAGAAACCTTCTTAACTGTTTGAACTTCTTCAGCTTTTTCTGAATGGCTTGAAGCCAAACGATGAACAACTGGGATAAGTGCAATTAAAATAACCGCTAAAATTATAATAACTGCTATCCAACGTGCTGATCCACTAGGCTGACTATCTTGTGAGCTTCGCTTTTCAGTAGGTCGTTCATAGTGCTGATATGGCCCGGTTGACTTTTTATCCATCAAAAATTCCTCCATTCACTTAACGGATTAATTTTAGCATATTTTAGGATGCTTTGAATATGAAAAATCCCATCAACTTAAAAAATTGATGGGATGATAACTTAATTCAAATTAAATCTCTTACGAACGAATGGCTTAATTGTTTTCAAGGTAGCTTCAAACAATAAGTAAACAGCCACAGCGTTAATTAATCCTTTTAACAAGTTAAAGGGCATGATAATACTAAAAATGTAGGTTGACATTGATGGTAAATGCAATAACTGACCCAAGTAAACTTTCTCAGTAAAGCTTAACAAGGCACTATAGCTATTAATAGCAGGCAAGTTTGGTACCGCTGTTACTGCGTAAATAGGAGTCAAAACGAAGGCATTAGCCAATGACATCACTGCTGCCATTGCGATAATCCCAATTACCAAACCACAAATTGGTTTAACTCTGCCCATCATTGTCTTGCGGTTATCCGCACTCACATTTTTACTTAATAAATAAAATGGAACTGCAAATGACATTGAAGCTAAGAATGCTGCTAGATTTCCAACAAGGCTTGGTAATGCAAAACCACTAAAAATTAAACTAAGCAACATTCGAATTAAAGCAATAATAACTCCCGGTACAATGCCAAAAATAAACATTCCAATTGTAATAATGACATCTGAAAAATCAAACTTTAAGAAGGCAACTCCAGGCATGATTGGAAATTCAAATTTCATAACTACAAAAGCAATACAGCCAATTAAAGCATATGCAATCACATTAGTTAAACTACTATTCTTGGATTTAGCTTGATCCATAACTTACTTTCCTTTCCCAAAACAAAAGGTCTATTGCTTCAGCAACAGACCTTAAAAAGTGTAGTAAGTTTTTTTAGCCTGTCTTCTTCCATCTAGACTTTAACTATCGGTATCTAACGATTCAACCACTGACGTGGGTCGCGGACTTTCACCGCCGGTCGGGACTTTCACCCTGCCCTGAAGACAATAACCTTGAATATTTAATTACAGTTATAATTTAGTTCAATTGCATTAATTTGTCAACTTCATGCTTCGATAATTCCCGATATTGTCCTGATGTAAGCGAATCCAGAGTTAAAAAGGCATATTTTTCACGAGCAAGCTTATCAACTAAGTGACCTACTGCTTTAAACATTCGCTTAACTTGATGATAATGTCCCTCATGAATTGTAATTTGGACAATTTGTGTGTCTTTCTTATGATCAGTTTTCAATACTTTGACCTTGGCAGGCGCAGCCTTAAAATGATCCAACTTTACTCCTTGAGTCAAGGTTTTAATTTCATCAGGAGTTAAAATCCCTTTAATCTTGGCTACATAGACCTTAGCCACTTCATTTTTAGGGTGCATCAATAAATTTGCTAATTTGCCATCGTTAGTCATTAGCAATAAACCTGACGTATCATAATCTAATCTTCCTACTGGATACAAACGATATGGTAAATCTTCGAAATAATCAACTACAGTTTTTCTACCACGATCGTCTTCTGCAGTCGAAACAACGCCGCGAGGCTTATAAAACAAATACGTGTGTAGGCTTTCCCGCTCAATTGGTTCATCATCGACTGTAATATTACTAAAAGTATCGACTTTAGTACCTAGCTTAGTAACAACATGCCCATCTACTTTAACTCGACCGGCTACAATCATTTTTTCAGCTTTTCTTCTTGAAGCGATTCCTGCTTCCGCAATTACTTTTTGTAATCGTTCTGCCATTTTCTATCCCTCTTTTTCTAAATGTTTGTCTGCGCTACCTTTTGAATCGAATAAGTCAATCTCCTCACCATCAGTTGTATCCTCAAAGTCTTCGATTAACGGTAAATCAGCCAAACTTTGATAATTAAAATATTGTAAAAAATAATCAGTTGTAACATACAACTTAGGATGACCTGGAGCATCTTTTTTGCCGTCTTGTTTAATTAATCCTCGCCAAATCAATGTCTGTAAAGCTCCTGATGAATTTACTCCACGAATATCATCAATTTCTATTCTAGTAATTGGTTGTCGATAAGCAATAATTGAGAGAATTTCAAGTGCTGATTGACTCAAATTCTTAGTTAAATCTTTTTGAAAATACTTTTCAATTATCTTAGCTGTCTGTTGACTAGTTGTCATCTTATAAGTATTTGCAATATGAATTATTTGCATTCCCGAGTCTGGATCAGCCTTCATTTTTTGCTGCAAACGAGTGACTAACTGACCTAGCTCTTCACCATCAACTTCAAGTAGTTCAATTAGATTTTGCTCCTCAAGCCCATTGTCACCTGCGACATACAAAAGAGCTTCTAAATTTGCTAGTTTACTTGCCATTCGTATCAATTCTTTCTAAATTTAAATCACCGAATTCACGTGCTTGTGTAATCTGAATTAATTGTTTTTTACACAATTCTAGTGTCGCTAAAAATAAGCCAATAACATCTGAGATATTCTGCATTTTGTCCGCGCAAGCAAAGAAACTAACTTGCCTTTTTCGTTTCAATTGTCCATGCAAAAAATCCATCATCTCATTGATCGGCGTTTCTGCTACTCTAATTGAAGCGGTATCTGGTTGCTGCAACTTCAAACGATGTAAGACCATCGTAAAAGTCGTCGCTAATTCTTGTGCAGTTATCTGACCCTTAGGCAGCGGTTGAACTTTAGCAGTGGTTGATACACTAGCTTCTTTAGCAACTGTAATCGGTACTTCTTCATTACGTTCTTTAAAATAAGCAGATATTTTCTTAAACACAGAATATTGTACCAATTGTTGCACTAATTCGTCTCTTGGATCTTCATCAGGTTGAATATCATCTACAAAATCGTTTTGAGGCAACAAATACTGTGATTTAATTCGCAATAAAGTTGATGACATGACAAAATACTCGCCTGCAATTTGTAAATTTAAGCTTTGCATTTGGCGCAAGTATTCTAAATATTGACTAGTTATTTGGGCAATTGGGATATCATAAATATCAATTTTTTGCGATTGGATCAAATGCAGTAATAAATCAAGTGGTCCTTCAAAATTCGGTAATTCTAAAGTTAAGTTACTTTTGTCCATTATCTTCTTCTACCGTTTTTAATAAATTTGTATATTCTGGTACAGCAGTTATTCGTTTATCTGGATATTCGTGCTTTAGTTCATCAACAATTTTCCGTTCATAACTAATCTCACGAAAACCAGGAGCTAAAGACAAATATCTAATAATTACAAACTGATTAGATACTTGGGTTCCTATTACGCCCACCATATTATTTTGACTATTACGATAAAGATACAAAATAAAGTCATTTTCATCCTGATTAAGCGTGATTTCTTCTTTTAAGTTTTCGATATTTTTAAAATCAGGTAAATAGGATAGTAATCCCATTGCTATCTTCTCATAATCTTTTTTATATTGTATTAGCATTTAATCACCTAAAGACGAGGATGTGTCTTCTGATAAACATTTAAAATTTGCTTTTGTGATAAATTGGTATAGATCTGTGTCGTGCTAATATCAGAATGTCCTAATATTTCTTGCACTACTCGCAAATCTGCGCCGTTTTCTAGCAAATGTGTTGCAAACGTATGACGTAAAGTGTGTGGCGTGACATCTTTAGTAATTGCCGCCATTTGACAATACTTTTTGATCATCTGCCAAATAGCCTGTCGTGTAATCTTTTTTCCTCGATTATTTAAAAAAATATGTTCATCGCTTTTCCCTACTTGTAAAATTAGCGGATCACGAACTTCATTTTCATATTTTTTTATCCAATCAAGAGCAACAGGACTAATTGGAATCAATCGTTCTTTTTCGCCTTTACCAAGAACCCGAACTAAGCCTAAATTGTCATGTAAATCCTGCAACTCCAAATTAATTAATTCGCTTACTCTCATTCCCGTGGCATATAATGTCTCTAAGATAGCACGATCACGTATACCTAACTTTCGTTTAGTATTTGGCTGCTCAAGTAGCCTATTCATTTCAGCTTGAGAGAGAGCTGTCGGCAAACGACGTTCTTTTTTAGGCAAATCGATTTCCAACATTGGATTTAACTTTTGAATATTTTGCCGAGCTAACCATTGATAAAATTTACGCATGCTAGAAATAAGTCGACTAATTGAGCTGGTTGCTTTGTTCAAATCACGCTGCCGAGCTAAAAACGCATCCACATCGCTTGCTTCAGTTGGCCATGAAGCCATACCTTCATTTTCTACAAAAGTTCGAAATTCTTCTAAATCTTGACGATAAGCATTAATTGTATTATCACTTAATCCTCGTTCAACTTGACTGTAGCGTAAATAATCATCAATTTGATCTTTTAAATTATTCTTCTCCATTATCGTTCTCTTCTGGATCCTTAATTAAAGTAATCGTACCTGCTGTTTTATCTTCTTCAATTAATCCAGCCTTGAGCAAATGACCGACCGCACGTTTAAAAGCTGATTTTGAAATACCAAAGTATGATTTAATTTCTTGTGCACCTGATTTGTCATAGAAAGGTAGAGTCTTGGTTTCTCTTCTCCGCAAACTCATCAAAATCATTTGCGCATCATCATCAATTTCTTCAAAAGCACGAGGCAAAGCACTCAAATTCAAACGTCCATATTGACTGACACCGACTACTCTACCCTTGAATTGCTCACCTAGTCTCATAGGACGTGGCATCTGCGATTCATGTACAAAGCCAAGATAATAATCACTAGTTAAAACAAATGCTCCTATCTCTCGTGTAGCATAAACCGTTGCAAAGACATTTTCATTATTCATTCCACGTGGAAAGTTAGCAGCTAATTGGTCAAAAATATTTTCATCTGCTAGCTTAGCCCAAATACGATCTTTTTCGTCAGTTTCTAATCTTACTAAAAGTCGATCATCACGTCGAGGCCATCTTTCTTTTTCTCTAGGAAGATCATCCATTGATAAAACAACGTCTTTATCAGGTAGACCTACATCAACAAAGACGCCTAAGCCTGGACGTACCTCGGTTACTTTTCCCCAACCATATTGATCGGGTTGCGCGAATGGCAAAAATTGTGTCATTTCTCGATCATGACTTTTATTATCATAAATAAAACCTTCGACTTCATCTCCAATTTTAGGAATATCATCTTGCGTAATCTCGATCTTCTTCAATTCATAAGTCAGTCCATCAATTTGAACATAATAAGCTTTATCGTTTTCGTCAGTAATTTTTCCTTTACGAACTGTTCCAAGCATTTAAAAATCTCCTACTTTACATATTCTTACATATAAGTATAAGAGATTTTTATGCAAAATAAAATAGCCAGCACTTAAGCTGGCTATTTTTTGATTAGCTAATCTATCTAAATTATATTCTTAAAATTAAAGGTTTGAGATTTCGCCTTGGTAGATAGCACCACGACGAGCGTCAACAGTAATAGTTGAACCATCAGAAATCTTGTCAGTAGCGTCAGTAGCACCAACAACAACTGGGATACCTAATGATAAACCGATAACTGCGGCATGTGAAGTTAAACCTGAAGCTTCAACAACTAAACCTGAAGCCTTCTTGATAGCTGGGTTGTAGTCTGGGTCAGTAGTCTTAGCAACTAAGATGTCGCCTTCCTTAACCTTGCTGTTTGCTTCTTCAGCTGAGTTAGCTACAACAGCCTTGCCGATAACTGAACCGTTACCAACACCTAAGCCTTGAACTAACTTGTTACCGATGATTTGTAACTTCATTAAGTTAGTTGTACCTGAGTCACCAAGTGGAGTACCTGCAACGATAATTACAAGGTCGCCATCCTTTACGTAACCCTTTTCCTTAGCTACCTTAGCAGCCATTTCAAACATGTCATCAGTTGACTTAGGCTTTTCAGTCAATACTGGTTGTACACCCCAAACGATACCCAATGAGTGTTGAATCTTTTCGTCAAAGGTCATAGCAATAATGTCAGCATTTGGACGGTACTTAGAAATCATACGTGCAGTGTAACCTGAGTTAGTTGCAGTAATGATAGTCTTAACACCTAATTCTTGAGCAGTACGTACAACTGATTCACCGATAGCTTCAGTTACGTTTGAACCCTTGTAGGCTTCGAATCTTTGAAGAGCTAAAGTATTACGCTTAAGCATTTGCTTTTCAGTACGTTCGTCAATTTCAGCCATAGCCTTAACAGCCTTAACTGGGTAAAGACCATTTGCTGATTCACCTGAAAGCATAGTTGCGTCAGTACCATCAAGAACAGCGTTAGCAACGTCTGAAACTTCGGCACGAGTTGGACGTGGGTTTTCTTGCATTGAGTCAAGCATTTGAGTAGCAGTAATAACTGGCTTACCAAGTGCGTTAGCCTTGCGGATTAGGCTCTTTTGTACAAATGGAACTTCCATAAATGGAATTTCAACACCCATGTCACCACGAGCAACCATTAAACCATCTGAAACTTGCAAAATTTCGTCTGCGTTGTCGATACCTTCTTGAGATTCAATCTTTGGGAAGATCTTAACGTAGTCTGCACCTGCTTCTTCACAAAGCTTACGGATGTCTAAGATATCTTGAGCCTTACGTGCAAATGAAGCAGTAATGAAGTTAATACCATAGTTCAAACCAAACTTAATGTCATCAGTATCCTTTTCAGTAATACCTGGAAGGCGAATTTCAACACCAGGAGCGTTAACACCCTTCTTTGAACCGATTACACCAGTGTTTTGAGCTTCACAAACAAGTTCTCTCTTTGAGTCGTCCTTTTCCTTGATCAAAAGGTCAACCAAACCATCATCGATTAATACGTGACCACCAACGTGAGTATCATCGTATAAACCGTCGTAGGTAACGTGGATCATGTCCTTGTTACCCTTCTTAGTGGCATCCATTGATACACGGATCATGTCACCAGTATTAATAGTGAACTTACCACCTTCTTGTTCAGTGGTTCTGATTTCAGCACCCTTAGTGTCAAGGTCGATACCAAGAAGTAAACCAGTATCCTTTTCCACTTGACGAACCATCTTCATACGAGCAAGGTGTTCTGGGTGGTCACCGTGTGAGAAGTTGAAACGGAATACGTTTGCACCAGCCTTAGCTAAAGCAGTAATAGTTTCAATATCGTTTGAAGCTGGCCCTAAAGTACTAACAATCTTAGTTTTCTTCATTATTAAAAAAATCCTCTCCAAAAATCAACTAAATTAATATTTAGTCATTTCTTCATTTACATCCAATAACGCATAATCACCTTGGTGTTTACCGTCAAACAAATCAAGAATGTCGTGGGTATTAAGTTCACCATTCTCCATGCCGACAGCTAAACCGCCCTTCCCATCGAGAAGTAACTTAACAGCATAATTACCCATCTTAGTAGCATTAACTCTATCTGTAACAGTAGGTGAGCCACCACGTTGCATATGCGCAAGGACATTAGCACGAGCATCAAAGTCACCATATTTAAGGAGTTCGTCCTTAAACTTATCAGCAGCCATAACGCCTTCTGCTAAAACAATGATACCATGATCTTTGCCATCTGCAAAACCACGAGTAAGAGTTTCTGCAATTTCCTTAACATCGTATGAACGTTCAGGAATTACAATTGCGTCTGCTCCACTTGCTACACCGACACGCATAGCGATATCACCACATTCACGACCCATTACATTAACAACGAATACGCGGTGGTGACTGCTTGCAGTATCACGAATTTTATCGATAGCATCCATAGCAGTACGACAAGCAGAATCAAAGCCGATCGTGTAGTCAGTATAAGGAATATCATTATCGATAGTTCCTGGCAAACCAACTGAGTTTACGCCGTGGCGAGTCAAGGCTAAAGCACCATGGTATGAACCGTCACCGCCAATTACGATAACCGCATCAATACCATGTTTCTTTAATTGCTCAACACCCTTTTGTTGCACTTCTTCTTGTGCAAATTCAGGGAAACGAGCACTGTACAAGAAAGTACCGCCTTCACTAATCTTGTGGTCAACATTTTCCGTGGTAAGCGGAACAAAGTCACCTGCAACCAAACCAGCGAAACCATAACGAATTCCAAAGACTTCAAGCCCATGATGGATAGCAGTCTTTGTCACAGCTCTAATTGCTGCATTCATACCAGGGGCGTCTCCGCCACTAGTTAAAATACCAATCCGTTTCATGAATTCACCTCATCATGATTATTTTGTGTAATTTCTCACATCACATAAATATTAACATTTTTTAGGCAAAAAAGCTCACAAAAATTGGGCTAATTTATGCTTTCTTTCCGTATTTAAGTTTGTTAGCACTTACACCCATCGTCAAAGATAGCTTTGTAATTTGAACTTTATTCTTTAAAATTAACTTTTCGCAAATTGGTTAAGAAATACTGTTTTTTATTTTGGTCAAATCGATCACCTTGAACCTTGACTCCTAGTAAATAAATATCTCCTTCTTTTAAAATAGAGCCAAATTTTTCATAAGCCGGTGGAAAAATAATAATTTCTTGTTCGCTAGATGTATCAGCAAAACTAGCAAAAGCCATTGTTTTTCCATTTTTGGTCCTAATTTGCTTTAACTTCATTAATTTACCCACGCTAATACCACTATCATTTAACTGAAATTGATTCAATGGTCTAGCGTTAAATTTTTGTGCATATTTTTGTACAGCTATTAGAGGAGTAGTTGTTGTAGTAAAGCCTAAAGCTTTCTCTTCCATTTCTGCTTTTTGGGCAGCAGTCGGTGGCTCAGCAGGCTTAAGTGGTGCATCCCCCAGAATCTCAGATAAAGACATATTTTGTCCCGTTAATTGCACATTAGCAATTACATCTTTGCAGTTAAGCAATAACTCATTGCGATTATCTTCGATTGAGTCAAATGCTCCAGCCATAATCAATGCTTCAATTGCGTCTACTTGTAAGAACTTAGCATCGATTCTACGCAAAAAATCATTAAAAGACTTATACGGTTTAGTATTGGCAGCTATTTCCTTATCAAAATCAAGACGTAATCCTTTAATTGCTTTTAAACCAACTAAAATCTTGCCATCTTGTAAAGTATAGTCTAATTGGCTGTGATTGATATCAGGCGGCAAAATACGAACTCCAGCTTCCTGAGCTTGCATCGAATAGCTTTGCGCTTTAGCAGACGTTGATGAATTGAGCATCGCTGTGTAAAACGCAGCAGGATAATGAACCTTCAAATAAGCTAGCCAAAAGGCAATCTTGGTATATGCCACCGCGTGTGAACGGTTAAAACCATAGTTAGCAAATTGCTCTATATAATGATAAACTCGCTCACCTACTTCTTTAGGATGACCTTTTTTGACTGTACCAGCAATAAATTTTCCACGTTCTTGCTCAATGACATTCTGATTCTTTTTAGACATCGCACGTCGTAAAATATCGGCTTCACCCAATGAAAATCCTGCCAGGATTTGAGCTGTTTGCATGACTTGTTCCTGATAAACCAAAATTCCATAAGTTGATTGTAAAATTTGCTTTAAACTGGGATCAGGATAATGCACAGTAGCCGTACCATTTTTTCTTGCAACAAATGCGTCAATATTTTGCATTGGACCTGGACGGTATAAAGCGTTCACCGCTACTAGGTCCTCAAAATTGTCGGGATGCAATTTACGCAAAACACCACGAATCCCACCAGATTCAAATTGGAAGACTGCATCTGTTTTACCTTGTTGAAACAGTTCCATTGTTTTGGGATCATTTAACGGAATTGTATTAGGATCTAGCTTTACACCTTGCTGCCGCACTAAAGCTAAAATATTGCCTAAAACTGTCAAATTGCGCAATCCCAAAAAGTCGATCTTTAGCAAACCTAATGATTCAACATATTTTTTGGTTTGCTGAGTTACAGGAATGCCGAAAGGACCAGCCTGCAATCCCGAAATGCCAGCAATCGAATCATCACTAATCACCAATCCAGCCGCATGAATAGAATAATGCCTTGGCAATCCCTCAAGTCCTAAAGCAGTCTTAAATAACAATTTATTCTCAGGCGTTGCATCAACCAATAATCTTAGTTCTCTAGACTCTTGATATGCTTTTTTTAATTCCATTTTATCTTTAGAGTACGGGATTGCGTGAGTCCACTTAGTGATTTCTGGTCCTGTTAAGCCAAAAACCCGGCCAACGTCTCTTAATACTTGTTTAGCAGCCATTGTACCAAAAGTCAAAATTTGAGCAGCATGATCCATGCCATACTTTTGATACATATACTTAATTACTGTATTCCGTTGAATATCAGGAATGTCCAGATCAATATCAGGCATCTCATGACGAGCCGGATTTAAAAAACGCTCAAACAGTAAATTATATTGGATGGGATCAACTTCAGTGATACGCAAAGAGTATGAAACCAGTGAACCACAAGCTGAACCACGTCCTGGACCAGTAGTAATTTTTACTCGGTGACAATAGTTAATTACATCCCATACAATCAAAAAATAATCATCGAACCCCATCTGATTGATGACTCGTAATTCATAATTTAATCTTTTCTGATACTCGGCTGGAATACTTTTTTGACCAAAGCGCGCTTGTAAACCAGTTTGAGCCAAATAACGCAAATATTCTTCTGAAGTCGGGAACTTATCTTGATGATATTTAGGTAAGACCGGTTTTTGAAAGATCACTTCAGCATTACATTTCTGAGCAATTTTCCAAGTATTATTAATTGCATCATCCAAGTCATATTGATGATAGCGTTCTAAAACATTTTGTGCAGAATCCAAATAATGCGAACCAGCTTGCTTAGCTAGTGGCAATATATCTTGCAATTTATCTCCCTTAGCAATCGCACGCAAAGTTTTTTGTAAAAATTGCTCACGTGGCCGTAAATATTGACTATCTTCCACTGCAACTAAAGATAATTCAAATTGCTTAGCTAATCCACGGACATAATCAATGTAATCTATACTTGCTTTTGAAGCATATACACCCAAATAAAGATCAGACGTTAACTTCTTTAGTTGGCGAACATAATCACTGCCTAATGCCTGATTTGTATCATGCAGCGCCATTAATTCACTTTTTAGATTAGCTGGTACGATAATCAACAAATCATCTAAATATTTGGTTAATTCATTCAGCGTTAAGACCTTATCGTTTTGCCCATTTTCCGTTAACAAATTTACCGCGCTAGAAAGTCGCAATAAATTATGATAGCCCTTATTTGTTTTGGCAAAAACTAGCAAATCATATTTTTGGGTGCTATCAACCAAACCATTTAAACGCAGTTGCATCCCAAGAAGTGGTTTAATTCCCGCCTTTTTAGCCAACTCATAAAAACTGACCAAACCATAAGTCACGTTCACGTCGGCTAAACCAACCACAGGATAGCCCTTCTCTTTAGCGTCTTTTATCAAATCACTTACCTTGGTTGGACTACTTAAAAGCGTAAAGGAGCTTATGTTTTGAAGTGCTGCTACTTGCATAAATTAACCACCTTTCGTCATTACAAACATTAAATTAAGTATACCAAATTGAACCAATCAGGTTTGAATTTGCACTTCATTTTTGATAAAATCTTACACGAAAGAAGGAATCATTATGGGTCGTTATATCATCATAACTGTATGGAGCGTAATCTACATGTTAGTTGTAGGCTTTATTGCTGGTCCTTTAACCCGAAGTGCTTCATTCAACGGCACAGATTTAAGAAATTGTGTAATCGTTGGGATCATTTTTGGTATTCTTTTCTCAGCAATTATTGCGACTATTACTGCTCGTTCACACAAAGATAATAGTAAATACAGTAAGTTAAAATAATTATTCAATCTATTCAAAAAAGACGTGAGATGTTTTTATTCTCACGTCTTTTTCGTTTGGTTTAGTAAAACTTATAATTCTTTTTTGTATCTACTTCGACTGGTCCATGAGTCAAATATTCGCTAAACATTTGTACATAGTCCTTATCCAAAGTGGTTTCAATTTTGTCCATACTATATTCAGGATAAAATCCCCCACCCATAGCACGATAGTTGTTAACTGCTAAATGATAAATCTGATCATCTTTGATTGGCTTACCGTGCAAAGTTAGTTTAGTCAGCCGTTCACCTACTGGTCTGGATAAATCCGCTTCATATTCGACTGGATAAAAGACGTCAAAATGATACAACATTGGCTTAGGCTTAATCCATCGATCAATAAAGCCAATGTTTCCTGCTTCATCTTTCTTCAAAAAGCCAGCAGAGTGCTCAATAATATGACGTAATTCTTTACCAGTCAGCTTCACACGACACAACTGATTAGCATACGGATAATTTAACAAAACATCTCTCATAGTAATGGTCTTATCAAATCCCTTAGCTGTCTCACTCATCACTGCAGTTGCCGAAACATCAGCTTTAGTAAACCATAATTGCATTTGCTGGATTAAATTAATAAATGGCGCGCCTTCTATTCTGCCTTTCATTGCATTTTCAATTCGAGCAGGTTTATCTAAATGTGCAATTGGTTGATCTAGCCATTTTTGTGTTCTTTTATCCAAGTCAGATACAATATCAACAATTACAGGATCAGGATCATAATCTTTAGTGTCAATCAACTTAGTGGACATTGATTTGATTTTCTTAGTATCATCATCAATATCAAGAACCACTTCAGCTACAGCTTCACCGCGATAACCTGGTTGAACAATAGCAGTATCGCGTGTAACCAAATTTAAGCGCCGATGCTGGTGACCTGTCAATAGGACATCAACTTCTGGAATTTTGGTTAAAATCTGATAACCTTCATTTTCACCACGATTAGGTTCAGTCGCCTTACCAGTTTCAGGATCGCTTTCAAAGCCACCATGATACATCACAGCTAAAATATCAACCTGAGGGCGTAATATTTTGGCATAATGCTTAATTTTTTCGTAAGCAGAGGCAAACTTTAAGCCTTTTACATTTTCTTTAGGTTCCCAATGTGGGATATATTGCGTTGTAATCCCCAATAAACCAATCTTTAAGCCATTTCTCTTGATAATAGTGTATTCTCTACCAAAAAATGGAACTTCTGTTTCTGCATCCAGTACATTATCATTAATGATTGGTGCCTCATTGTTATCAACATAGTAGCTTAAATAATCTAATCCAAAGTTAAAATCATGGTTACCTAAACAGCGAGCATCATACCCCACTGCATTATAAGCTTGCGTAAAAATACGTAAATCACTATAATCACCAGTTGAATGAGCATAGGAAGCAAGTGGTGAGCCTTGCAAACAATCACCTGCATCGGTAACTACAACATTGTTATCACCATACTTTTTCTTTTCAGATTTAATAACTGAGCTAACTCTACTCAAACTAAAAGGAGCCTGATAGTCGGTTTTATTTTGGTAATCAGTTGGCAACAAAAATCCATGTGTATCACTAGAATGTAAAAATACTAACTTCATTATTTGTTTTTCCTTTTTCTAGGTATAAAAAAAGACACCATATCAAAGGTGTCCTTTAACTAGTTATTGCTGTTGTCGTTGTTATTTACAACTTGACGACCCTTGTAATAACCCTTTGGTGAAACACGGTGGCTTAAGCGGTATTCACCAGTAGTTGCATCATAGTGCATTGCTGGAACACTCAACTTAATGTGACCACGACGTGAACGTTTCTTTTGTTTAGAAGTATGTCTTGCAGGAACTGCCATTTAATTTGATCTCCTTTATTGTAGTCTTAAGCTTCAGGGTCATATAACCCCGAATCACTCACGTAGTTCAATCATACTATTCAATTGCTAATAAATCAAGATTTATTCTATTTTCTTCTCTTTTTTATTGAAGAAAGTGACCTTGTGATCCGTTTTTTCCTTAGTATCTCGTCCAAAGAACCAAGCAATAATCATCCCGATAATCACCATTACCACTAACACAACAATTAGTGGTAACCTCACCTTAAAAAAGCCAAAATTAATTGCGACAGGTGATGTATTTAAAACAACAAAAATTACTGCAATTAAAGCCACAACTGATCCAATAATTAAATTTCTTTGTTTTTCCATCTTTTTTTACTTTCTAGAAGCAAACTTTAAGGAAATCTCATCACCAATCGATGGAAATAGATTATACAATTTAGCCGCTACAGCTAAACTAAGTGGTAAATTTAATTCACGTTTATCACTGCCAAAGAAGTGAACTACTTGCCAAGCAACATCATCTGGATCCAACATAAATTCTTGAACATTTTTGACATAATTTCCAGTCTTATCTGCTACATTAAGGAAATTAGTATAAACTGGTCCTGGGTTTACAGTCATTACCTTGACACCAAATGGCTTTAATTCTAGCCGTAAGACATTTGAAAATTGAATTACGGCAGCCTTAGATGCACTGTAAGCGGCTGACTTGGTAGTTGGTACCTTGCCAGCAATTGAGCCAAAATTAATAATTTGACCAGTCTTTTGTTCCATCATGACCCTACCTACTAAACGAGTAAAGTACATCAAACCTAAAACATTAACTTGGAACATATTGGTAACGTCTTGCATTTTTTGGTCCATAAATTCTTCGAATTTACCAAAACCAGCACAATTAACTAAAAAGTCAATGTGTTTTACTTGTTTAGTAATTGCATTAAAGGTTTGTTCAATTTCTTCCGGCTTACCCATATCTGTTGGAAAAACATATGCTTCAGCACCGGATAGTTCTTTAGCTTCTGCTGCAATTTCATCTAATTGGTTCTTTCTTCTAGCAATTAAAATTACAGTAGCACCACGACCAGCACTTTCAAGGGCAATGGAACGTCCAATCCCACTTGAAGCACCTGTAATTACAACAACTTTATTTCTTAATGAGTCTTTCATTTTTCTGAGCCTTTCATTGGAATATTAATCTGATCAAAATCATTAACTAATACTGTATTAGAAAATACTTTTTTAGCCTGTTTTTCGAGTTTTTTCGCTTTAGCACCCATATAACGAGCAGAAATATGATTTAGACATAATAATTTAACATTATCTTTCCGAGCAATTTTGGCTGCTTCAACCGAAGTAGAATGATAATAATCATGCGCCAGTTTTTGTTCATCCCCTGCAAAAGTTGATTCATGGACTAAAACATCTGCATCTTTAGCCAAACGAGCAATACTTGGCGTGGAACGTGTGTCATAGATGACCGTCACAATTCTTCCCGATTTAGTAGGTCCTAAGAAATTTTTACCATCCAAAACAGTACCATCAGCTAAAGTTACTTTTTCGCCATTTTTTAATTTCCCCAAAAGTGGCCCATTAGGAACATTATACTGTGCTAACTTGTCAATTAATAATTCGCCTGGATGTGAAGCCTCCACTACTCTAAAACCAAAACTAGGTATCCGGTGGTCTAGTTGCTCCGTATACACTCGAAAGCCCTTATCCTCACAGATTAACCCTGATTTAGCTAATTCAACAAACCTTATAGAATATGAAATTTTAGTCCGAGATACCTTAAGAGCTGTTCTAACAAATTCTTCAATACCACTGGGACCATAAATAGTAATAGGACCAACATCACCTTGAAAAGAACGAGTTGACAATAACCCTGGTAACCCAAAAATGTGATCACCGTGATTATGTGATATAAAAATTTTGGTAACTTTTCGTAATTTAATATTTGTTCTTAAAATTTGATGCTGAGTTGCTTCACCTACGTCAAAAAGCCAGATTTCATTCAATTCATCCAGCAACTTAAGTGCAACACTAGAAACATTGCGTTGCTTTGAAGGTTGCCCAGCACCAGTACCTAAAAATTGTAATTCCATGAAAATCCTATTCTAATCTAAAATTTTGAATGCTTAACAATTGTTTTGGTAACTAATGCACTATAGTATTTTGAGCCCTCTAAATTAGGGTGAGTATGATCACCGTAGAACCAGTCAGGATGATTCTTCGAGTATGAATACCAATCAATTATTATAAGATTATGATACCGTTTTGCACCTTGCTTTAGCAAATTATTCACTGAATTTTGCCAATCTCTAGTTGGAACGTGAACATTGATCCAGAAAACTTTTCTCTTAGGTCCAGCCTGATGCATTATTCGATCAAGATCTTCCATTGAGAAAGGTCCATTAGTTCCTAACCCTATTAAGATATTATCTGCTAAAACTCCTTGACTTTGATAACTATCTAATAAGCCAAAAGCAACATTCAATTGTCTTGAAACAGCAGCATCAATTAACGCTTTAGGCATTAATTGTTTTAAATCGTTGCTCGAACCGGCCATTACCGAGTCGCCAATCGCAGTTACTTGAACATGTTGAGCCAATTGCAAATCTAACTGGGAAATACCATATTTAACAAAAGATTTGTTAATAGGATGCTTTTTAGTTTGAAGCTCAGCTTCACGAATAATTTTAGATTTTTTTTCTTTTTTCTTTTTTTCTTTTTTTAACTTTTCAATTAATTTAGCATTATCCTTTTTTTGTTTTTTAGAATTCTGATTAATTCGCTGTGCTAATTGGCTTTTATTAAAGTCTTCTGCTTTTACTCCTGGTGAAATAGCAATAGCTGCTGATCCTAAGATTAAAATCAAAGCTGCTAAGGCTGCTTGACCTTTCTTAAAGTAATCTTTTGTTTCAAAATTAAAAATTCGAGCAAAATATTGTTTCGTTTTATCCCAGGTAATCCTACCCATTGGTCTTTCAATCAAACGATAAGTAATTTCTGTAATCACTAAAATTAAAATCACTTCAATAAGGTGATACAGCATTGGATTATCACCAATATTTACCTTATCTTCAAAAAAGATCATTACTGGAAATTGATACAGATAGATGCCATAGCTTCGTGAGCCAATCCAATCAAATAACTTATTAGTTAGGATTTGATTCCAATGACTACCAGGATGAGCAATTACAGCTACTAAAATACATACATCTAAAGTAAATAACAACATCCCGCCAGAGTAAGTAAAGGCTTGTTGTGGATTCATCCACTTAGAGAAGAACATTGCTAACATTAAAGCAAATGAAGCAAGGCCCACCAAGTCCAGTATCCAGCCTACTTTTCGTTCAACTTGCTGATTTAAACTCTCTATCGGCCAAACAACTGCTAATGCTGCTCCTAATCCTAAAGAAAAGAAACGAGTATCAGTTCCGTAATAAATCCGATTAATATCAGCCTTTAAAAAGTATAGGATTGCCATTTCTAATGCAGAAACAGCTGATAGACCAACTAAAATCCAGAAAATATTTTTTTTCTTTTTAACCAATTTAACTAGTAAATAAATGACAATTGGCCAAACAATATAAAATTGGCCTTCAATTGACATCGTCCATAAATTAGTAAATGGTGATTCATTAGCTGCAAAACGCTCAAAATAGCTTTGACCATTATGAATTTGCCAAAAATTAAATACATTTAATAGATTTGCAAGTACAACCTGATTTAATTTAGCCAGTAAATTTCGTTGAAAGATAAAGATATAGGCTGCACTTAACCATAAAACAGTAATTAATTGTGGATATAACTTTTTTATTCGACTCAAATAAAAATGACGATTATTATATGATCCTGTTTTATCATATGAATTAAGCATATGATCTGTCACCAAATATCCTGAGAGCACGAAAAAAATCGGCACTCCCAGATATCCTCCCATAAAGGAATTAGGATCCAAATGATAAAGAATTACTCCGATAACTGCTAAGGCTCTAAGGCCAGAATACCCCGTAATAAACCTATTTTTTTTCATACCCTATCTCTACTCTTATTGTACGAATTCAAAGACAAACTTGCCAATAGCCACATCATCACCATTAACAGCTCCTTTTTCACGTAGTGCGTCATCAACGCCTAAACGCTTAAGCTTTCTTGCTAAACGCATAATACCGTCTTGGTGATCCAAGTTGGTCATTTGAACTAATCTTTCTAATTGTTCACCCTTAACGATAAATTCATGTTCGCCAACTTGCTCAACTGTAAATTCATTCTTTTGTGGTGCCTGATACTTATATTCTTTAATCTTTTGTGCTAGCTTAGGTTGTTCTTCAGCCTGTTCTTGTTCAACTTCAGTTACTAAGTTGGCAGTATCTGACATCAACTTATCTACGCCTTTATGAGTTACACTTGAGATTTCATAAATAGGTTCATTATTTCCTTCTGCTTTTAATGCTTTTTTAAACTCAGCTAGTTTTTCCTCAGCACCAGGAATATCCATTTGTGAAGCTACAATCAATTCTCGCTTCTTTGATAAATCTGTTTCGTAATTTTTGAGTTCTTTTTTAATGGTATGGTAATCATCAATTGCCTCACGACCATTATTAGGATCCATTGAAACTAGATGTAGAATTACTTTGGTTCTTTCAACGTGACGTAAAAATTGAATTCCTAAGCCTACGCCTTGACTAGCTCCTTCAATTAATCCTGGCAAATCCGCCATTGAAAAGTCACGACCATCTGGCAAGATAACCATTCCCAAATTAGGAGTTAAAGTCGTGAATTGATAAGCAGCAATTTTGGGCTTGGCCTTAGTTGTTACTGATAACAGTGTTGATTTACCAACTGACGGAAAACCAACTAAGCCGACATCAGCCAATAATTTTAATTCTAAACGCAAAACGCGATCTTCACCTGGTTCACCATTTTCAGCAATTTCTGGTGCAGTATTAACACTAGTTGCAAAATGGATATTACCGCGACCGCCGCGACCGCCTTTAGCAACGACTAGTTCTTGGCCCTTTTCAGTTAAATCACCAATCAATTCATTAGTGTCATAATCATATACAGTAGTACCAACTGGAACTTTTAAATAAAGATCCTTAGCTGCACGGCCATATTGTGATTTAATACGACCGTTTTCACCACTATCCGCCTTAAACTTACGCCGATAGCGAAAATCCATCAAAGTTCTTAAGCCGCTGTCAGCAACAAAAATAATACTGCCGCCACGGCCACCATCACCACCGGCTGGACCGCCATTAGGGACGTATTTTTCATGGCGGAAAGCCACCATGCCATCGCCGCCTTTTCCGGCTTGTACTTCGATTTTAGTTTGATCAACAAATGTAGGCATGTATATCTCTTCCTTCCGTCTTAATCTAGCTTTTAATACTATACCACAGAAATACGCATGATATCGCGTTTTCTCGGATTACAATGTTAATTTTACCGTTTGTGCTTGAGTAAGCGTTAATCCTGCTCTACGCAAGTCATCAATTGAAGCTTCTTTAATTTTCTTCAATGAACCAAATTCGCGCAATAATTTGTTACGACTTTTAGGACCAATTCCCTTAATCGAATCTAAACGACTGGACAAAGCATTTTTAGCATGGCGTCTTCTATGAAAAGTAATCGCAAAGCGGTGCACTTCGTCTTGAATGCGCGTCATTAAATAAAAGCCCTCTGATTTGGGATTAAGGGGAATCAGTTTCAAAGGAATACCGTTGATGGGATCGCCAAATAATAAATGGTTTGTTCTGTGCTTATCATCTTTAACCATCCCCGCAACTGGGATATTCAAATTTAATTCATTTCGTAAAACATCTAAACAAGCATCGACCTGAATTTGACCACCATCCATCAAAATCAAATCAGGCATTCTTTTATGCTCGCGCAACAGTCTACCATATCTTCGGCGGACAACTTCCCTCGTGTTGCGTACTTCGTCGCCACCATTTTGATGTTCAACCTCACCTTTTAGCTTATATTTACGATAAGCTGTTTTTTCGGGTTCACCATCTTTAAAAACGACTAAAGCAGAGACTGGGTCAGCACCTTGAATATGGGAGTGATCAAAACTTTCAATAAAGTGTCCATATGGTAAGCCTAAAGCATCAAAAATTTCTTTTTGAGCGCCTTTAGTTTTTCGATTACCTAGTTCTAATAATCTAAACTTATCATCTAGCTTTAACTTAGCATTATCCTTCGCCATGTCTAGCAATGACTTTTTCTGCCCTCGTTGCGGTGTTCTAACAGGTACCTTCAAGACCTCAGCTAAAGTAGCATTATCAAATCCTTCAGGAATCAGAATTTCTTTAGGCAAAACCCTATTTCTTTGCTCATAAAATTGCACAATAAAAGAAGTGAAAGCATCTTCTGGATCTGTGGCATCTGTCAAAGGAAACATTCTAGTTTCTCTACGCAATAACTTTGCTTGCCGTAAAAAGAAGATTTGAACAGAAATCCAAGACTTGTCAACGTAATAATTAAAAATATCACGCTGCGTATTATCATTGGAAATAATTTTTTGTTTTTCAACCGTTTCTTCAATATATTTCAATTGGTCGCGAATTTCGGCTGCTCGTTCAAATTCAAGATTGCTAGCTGCTTGAGCCATTTTTTCGGTCAAACTCTGTTTAACACTAGCAATATCTCCATTCAAAAAGCTCTTGATCTTTTTAATTTGCTCTTCGTATTCTTTTTGTGGCACTTTTTTAAAGCATGCACCTAAGCACTGCCCCATATGATAGTAAAGACAAGGTCTGCCTTGATAACCATGACAGCGCCTTAGTGGAAAAACTTTTTGAATAAACTTCAAAGTGGCCTGGGCAGCATATACATTAGGATAGGGACCAAAATAGTAGCCACCATCCTTATGAACGATACTAGTTAACCGAGTTTGCGGATCGTGTTCACGCGTGATTTCTATGTAAGGATATCCCGTACCCTGCTTTAATTGAACATTATAATAAGGTTGATACTTTTTTATTAATGTAATTTCAAGTAAAAAAGCTTCCTTATCAGTTGATACAGTAATGATGTCATAATCTCGAATTTCACGAACTAATTCAGCACGACGTCCAACCTGTTTACTCTTAAAATATGAGCGAACCCGATTTTTTAAATTTTTAGATTTACCAACATATATAACCGTACCGTTAATATCTTTCATCAAATAACAGCCGGGGTTTTCTGGTAAAAGTTTTAGTTTATTCTCAATTAATTGTGTTGCCATTATCTCATCTCACTGAAAAAATTTGCATTTAATAGTTTAACACAGACTGTTTAAGAAGATCTTAACTTTGCTTATAGAAATAGCTATTCGGTACAAAAGTTGATATATTAAAAGAAATAAAATTTGAGGAGAACTTTTGATGACTAATCTAGTTTTTGACTTAATTAACCAATTTGGCTACCTAGCCATCAGTTTGCTAATTGCAATCGAAAACATCTTTCCCCCTATTCCATCCGAAGTAATTCTATCGTTCGCTGGCTTTGCAACCCATCATTCTCAAATGAATGTCTTCGGTGTAATTATTGCTTCAACAATCGGCGCGGTAGTTGGTGCACTAGTTTTATATTGGATTGGCACTTTACTTAATCCAGATCGATTAGAAAAGTTGTTCGATCATAAGTTATTCAAACTACTTGGCTTTAAAAAGGGTGATGTACAAAAGGCTATCAGATGGTTTGATAAATACGGTACCGGTGCAATCTTCTATGGTCGGTGCATCCCTGTAGTTCGTAGCTTAATTTCAATTCCAGCTGGAATAGCCAAAGTTAAATTACCTAAGTTCCTTATTTACACTAGCTTAGGCAGCTTACTCTGGAATGCTATTCTAGTTGGTCTTGGTTCCTATATGGGTGAAAATTGGGAACAAATTGTGTTAATTTTTGAAGAATACTCATTAATCATTGGAGGACTTATTCTAATTGCTTTAATATATTTCTCCTGTAAATGGTATAAGCAAAAAATTAAAGCTGATTAATTCAAACGCTCTATAAAAAATATAGAGCGTTTTCTTCTTTTAAAAATTAAAAATATCATGTAAAATTAATCTAATCTATAATAAGGGAAGTTTGCGAATGAAATTTAATATTTTTAGGAAACAAAATGTTGAGAGCTATCTCGGTAAAGACATTAAGTTCTCCAAAACAATGAACGCCGTTGATTTAATGTCTCTTGGCGTAGGAGCTGTCATCGGGACCGGTATTTTCATCTTACCCGGAACTGTTGCAGCCACATTAGCTGGACCTGGCGTTAGTTTATCCTTTGTTGTTGCAGCAATTGTTTGTGCTTTAGCTGGAATGTGTTATGCAGAATTTGCTTCAGCGATCCCAGTAGCTGGTTCTGCCTATTCATATGGGAATATCGTTTATGGCGAATTTACAGGCTGGATTATCGGTTGGGCACTGATTCTGGAATACATGCTATCTGTAGCCACTGTGGCAGCAGGTTGGTCATCATACTTCAGTTCTTTCATTGCACCATTTGGTCTAAAAATTCCACACGCTATTTCTGGTCCTATGAATCTTAACAATGGCGTTTATTTTGACTTGGTTTCTGTTTTAATCATTTTACTTATCAGTATCCTGTTGTCACGAGGGATGAAGAACTCAATTAAAATTAATGTCGTAGCTGTTTTTATTAAAATCGCCATTATTTTAATTTTTATTTTTGTAGGCTTACAGTTCATTAAACCTAACAACTATCATCCGTTCTTGCCATATCATTTTTCAGGAGTCATCAAAGGAGCAACCACAGTCTTCTTTGCCTTTCTTGGCTTTGATGTTGTTTCATCATCAGCCGCCGAGGTTAAAAATCCTAAGAAAAATATGCCCCTAGGAATTATTGGCACTTTAGCTATTGCAGCTGTACTTTATTTTGGCGTTTCAATCGTTTTAACGGGTATGGTTAATTATACCAAGCTAAACGTATCTAATCCCGTTGCTTTTGCATTGCAATATGTTCATCAAAACTGGGTAGCAGAGTTATTATCATTTGGTGCTATGCTAGGAATGGCTACCATGATGCTGACAATGATCTATTCAAGCTCTCGCTTAATCTATGCTATGGCACGTGATGGGCTATTGCCTAGTGCATTCAGTAAATTAGATAAAAAACATAACTCTCCTCAAAATGCCTTAGTCGCTGTCACTATTATTATTGCAGCAGGTGCAGCATTCTTCTCCGTTGATCAACTAGCCAATTTGGTCAACTTTGGTACACTTTTTGCCTTTACTCTTGTTTCCTTTGGAATTCTAAAATTAAGAAAAAGAACAGATATTGTTAACGATGGCTTTAAAGTTCCCGGATACCCATATTTGCCAATCATTTCTGGTTTAATTTGTATCTTTATGATTTGCCATTTAAGTTCAGAAGTTTACTTAATGGCAGCTATTTGGTTAATCATCGGTGCTGTAATTTACTTTGTTTATGGCTACCACCATAGTCAGCTTGATCATGATTAACATCAGTAAAAATTATGTAAAGAAAAAGACGATTTGCATGAATCGTCTTTTTTAGCTCTGTTTGAACTAGTTAATTTGATTAATTGCCTGACCATCTTTAAAGAAAGACAAAACATTATTCGCAACTTCTTTAGACAAATTAAATCTAGCAATGTGAGTAGCTGAACCAACGTGAGGCGTCATGATCACATTATCCATTTCAACCAATTCAGGTCTTGGATGCGGTTCGTTTTCGAAAACATCTAAGGCGGCGCCTGCAATTGAACCATTCTTTAACGCAGCAATTAATGCATCCCCGTCAATCAACGATCCACGAGCAACATTAATTAAAAACGCTGTGTCTTTCATTTTCTTTAAAAAGTCTGAATTAACCAGATGATATGTTTCAGCTGTAGCAGGAGTATGTAAACTCACAAAATCAGCTTCTTTTGCCAAAGTATCTAAGTCAACATATTTAGCATCTAATTCTGCTGCAATTTGATCATCTACTTGATGACGATTATGATAAATAATTGTCATACCAAATGCTTTAGCGAACCTAGCAACTTGTTGACCAATTCGACCCATACCTACAATTCCTAAGGTCTTTCCTTCAATAGAGTACCCTTGGTTGTCGTACTCATCGGCATTTAAAAAGACGCCTTCACGCAAAGCATGGTCATAATAATGCAATCTACGAGCTGATGCCATAATCATTGTCCAGGCAAGTTCCGCCGTTGGACGCAACACACTCTTAGGGCAATTTGAAACAACTATTCCTTTTTCTTTAGCGTATTCAACATCAACGTGGTCAAAGCCAACGCCATAAGTTGAAATTATTTTTAAATTTTTCGCAGCATCAATCATTTCTCGATCAAAAGCCATCTTTGCTACGATCACACCATCATATTCTGCAATATGATCAAGCACCCACTCACGATCATCTTCTGGTCGATGTCCTACTGGACCGATATCAACTTGACAAATATTTTTTAAATCAGTTAAGGCATCATCTCTTATGCCACCTAAAACTAAAACTTTTGCTTTATTCATTATTTTTAGACCTCTATTCAATTTTCATCTTAAAGTAAAAATACCACTATTTGAAAGAGAAAACATCTACTTTAATATTTTATTGATTGCAACTGCAACACCGTCGTGGTCACAATCAGCCGTAACTTCGTCAGCATGTTGCTTTGTATATTCAACAGCATTTCCCATTGCGATACCTAATCCAGCATAAGTTAACATCGGCATGTCGTTTGCTTGATCGCCTAGGGCCATCACATTACTTCGATCTATTTTTAAGTAGTCACATAGTCTTTTCAGGCCAGTCCCCTTATCGACACCGGCAGCGGTTGCTTCATAATAAAAAGGCTCAGTCTTTGAAAATACAACTCGATCTTTCATCATTTCAAATAAAGGAGATTCTATTTTCTCATCTAAATAGTCTGGATCATCAACATACATACATTTGATGATTGGTATCTGCTTCATTTCTTCTTGTGTACGATATGAGACTTCTAATTTTACGACCCGTGAATTATAAATTGTATAATGTCCCAAATCACGGTTAGCTGTATAAATTCGATCTAACGATACGCTATGAAAATGTAAGTTTAGCTTTCGCGCAATTGTCTCTAAATCTACATAATCTTCATATTTTAGCCCCTGTTTGAAAATAACCTGCCCCGCGGTTGATTCTACAACTGCACCATTAAAACTAACTACATACTGATTTTCTTGGCCATTAAGCCCTAATTCATCTAAATAACGTTGAGCACCTGACAAAGGCCGACCTGTGCAAATTACGATTTGCTTGCCTTGTTTTTGAGCAGTTAAAATTGCTTTTTTAACTGCTGGTGTAATCTCCTTCTTAGAATTAACTAAGGTTCCATCAATATCTATCGCGATTAGTTTAATTTCTTCCATTACCTTTTCCCTTAAAACAAAGAAAGCACCGCTTATGCGATGCTTCTATTAAACAGCCATGGTCTGCGTATTTTCTTTTAACTTGACCAAATCAGCCATATCATCAGCACTGATTTCAAAATCGATGTTCAAGTTTTCCTGCATTTCTTTAACATTATCACTCTTCGGCAAAACAATACAACCTAGCTGTAAGTCAAATGATAACATTAATTGAGCTGGACTAACATGATACTTTTCAGCGTAAGTCCTGATTCTTGGATCCTTTAACAAACGACCATGTGCAAGTGGAGAATATGCTTCAATCTGAATTCCTAAATTTTTACAGTATTTCATCAAATCAGTTGGCACATTTCCTATATGAACTTCGATTTGATTAACTACTGGCTTAATTGAGCTGTTATTAACAATGTTAGCTACGTCTTCTTGTAAAAAATTTGAAACACCAATTGATCTAACTTTACCGGCTTTAAGTGCTTCTTCCATTGCTCTCCAGTTTTCCAGATTGCCTTCAAAGTGACGATCATTAATTCTATTCACTTCAATCCAAGGTTGTGGTGAATGAATTAACAACATATCAATATATTCCAAACTAAATCGATCTAAAGCGTCATCAATTGCTTTTTTTGTACCTTCATAGTCTTTAATCGAAGTTGGTAATTTAGTTGTTAAAAAAATATCACTACGCTCAACATCAGAGTTCTAAATACCTTTTCCCACACCACTTTCATTGCCATAGTCTTTAGCAGTATCGAAAGCGCGGTAACCAACATTAATCGCTTGACGAATTACTTTTCGTACATCATCGTTATTAATTAGCCAAGTTCCTAGTTGAATTCAAGGAACCTCTACTCCGTTATTGAGCATTAAAGTTTTATCAGAGTACATATATACACTTCTACATTTTACTAATATGTCTCTGTTTCTTAATTCCTGTATTTGTATAGCTAATAATAATTATTAAACAATAATTGTTTTTTTCAGCTATCTGTTAATAGCATACAACAAAATTGTTGCAAATCCTATACATACATTTTATTTTTTGTGGTTCTGTTATATTTTCTAATTAAAATAGTAGCATCAATCAATGCTGCTGGGTTTATAAAGATTATCAAATAATTTATTTTATTATTCTATACAAAATTAATATTTTCGTATAAAAAAAGAAAGGGCTGATGATGTCCTATCAACTCTTTCTCTTCAGTCTCTTAATTCCCAACACCTATAATACCAGCATTTATCATTTAAACAAGGATAAAAAACATCTTTTACTTACTAAATATTATTTTTAGTTTTCACATTATAGTTTTCATCACATTTTTAAAAAGCCTAGATGTTATATTACAAAATGATTACA
>NZ_PCYY01000013.1:0-59300 GCF_002553955.1 Lactobacillus sp. UMNPBX12 | reverse complement strand
TCCCGAAAGGCATCCTAAATCTCACAGCCGTTTACACAAGAATTTATACTGAACCATCTTTTTTACAATTACATTTTTGTTGGTAGGAGCGGAAGCATTCGCAATCACTGAACATGTAACGCTGGATACTGCTTTTTGGTGGGTCATTTCAACAGCTTCTACTGTCGGTTATGATGCAATTTTTGGCAAAACAATTCCACCGCATAGTATTGTAGGAAAATTCGTTACATTAGTAATGATGCTTTTAGGAATTGGAATAGTTGGTATGTTAACGTCATCGATTACTTCGTATTTGATGAGGAGAACGAATGGCGCAAATACGTTAAAAACGCATGATAATATTCAATTAATTTTGAAAAAGCTTGATAATTTAGAAAAGCAAAACAAGGATTTGGCTGATCAAAACAAAAAGATGCAAGCACAGATTAATGAATTGAAAGATGTACAGAATACAACGGAGCTGCATAAGATAAAAGAATGGTTTGAGAAAAAGAAAGGTTAGTTAAAATGAGTGAAGAAAAAAATCAAATGTATTTTGCGACTGATCCTACTGCCAAGCATGATCAACATGTTGTTGATTATCATGTGGATAATATTGATTTGAAATTCACAACAGACGCAGGTGTCTTTTCTAAAATGAGGGTTGATTATGGCTCAGGCGTATTGATCAAGGCAATGAAAGATGTTGTTTTTCCTAAGGATAATATCTTGGATGTTGGTACCGGTTATGGTCCGATTGGTTTATTTGCGGCTAAGTTTTGGCCTGATCAAACTGTAGATATGGTTGATGTAAATGAGCGTGGATTAAGCTTGGCAAAGCAGAATGCACAAGTTAATCACATAGATAATGTAAATATCTATTCCTCTGATTGTTATGAACATGTGGATAATGATAAAAAGTTTGGTCTAATATTAACAAATCCGCCTATTAGAGCAGGAAAAAAAGTGGTTAATGAGATTTTACTGGGAGCAAATGAGTATTTGGTTAATGACGGTATCTTATTAGTAGTTATTCAGAAAAAGCAGGGAGAACCTAGTGCGCGTAAGCTGATGACCAATACATATGGTAATTGTGAAATTTTAACAAGAGATAAAGGCTATTATATCTTAAAATCAACTAAGAAATAACTAAATAAAAAATGCTTGAAAGTACTATTAAATAAGCATTAGACTTTATAAAAGTGCTTTCAAAACTGGATTTATCCTCGTATAATAATCTTGTAAATATCAAGAGTATGTGAAGAGGATAATTATTATGAAAAAGGCTTGGAAATACATTGTTGCAGTATTGATTGTAATTGTTGGTGTGTTTATGTTAGGTATGATTTCCGGTGATAACGAGACTGCTGCTCCAGCTGGAATTGCTGCATTATACTTGATCTTGTCAGGAATCTTTTTCTACCACAACTTTAGAAATCGTAACATTGAACCATTGTAAAAAGTAAGCAGCTAGTCGCAAATAGCTGCTTTTTTGATACAATAAATAAAAACGATGAATTGAGAAGTGATAAAATGCTGTCTGGCGAAGATAAAAGGAAATACATGCAATTAGCCATTGACCAGGCAAAAGAAGCTGAAAAGCAAGGAGAGGTGCCGATAGGGGCAGTTGTTGTTGATCCTGATGGCCGCGTAGTTGGTACTGGATATAACAGGCGTGAACTTGATGAAGATGCTACCCAACATGCAGAAATGATTGCGATTAAAGAAGCTTGCAGTAAGTTAGGCATGTGGCGCTTAATTGACTGCAGCTTATTCGTGACTTTGGAACCATGCCCGATGTGTGCAGGGGCAATTATTAATTCTAGAATAAAAGACGTTTATTTCGGTGCACTTGATCCAAAAGCCGGAGCTTGTGGATCAGTTGTGGATTTATTTAGCGTAGAAAAATTTAATCATCATCCGCATGCAATTCGTGGACTGTATCGTGATCAATGTGCACAAATGCTAAAAGATTTTTTCAGAGCGATTCGTGAGAAACAAAAAGCAGCTAAATTAGCTCAAAAAGAAGTATAAAATCAGTAATTTTTAAAACAAGATGCTGGTAATATTTACTGAAATACGTTAACATAGTTGTTGGGCAATGTTTGACCTCTGAATTGTGTCAGGACCGGAAGGTAGCAGCACTAAGGTTGTTCAGGCATGTGCCTTTTTTGTTAGAATATTAACAGCTCTTAGCTCTTCGAGAGCTAGGAGCTTTTTTACTTAGGAAAGAGAATTTATGGCTTATCAAGCGCTATATCGTAAGTGGCGGCCGCGGACTTTTGACAGTGTGATTGGTCAAGAAGCGATTACCGATACCTTAAAAAATGCGATTAAACGTGGTAAGGTTTCCCATGCGTTTCTTTTCGCAGGACCCCGCGGAACTGGTAAAACATCTTGTGCTAAGATTTTTGCTAAGGCATTGAATTGTACTAATTTGCAAGATGGTGAACCATGCAATGAGTGTGCTAACTGTATTGCAGCTGATCAAGGTTCAATGCCAGATATCATGGAAATTGATGCCGCTTCAAATAATGGGGTTGATGAAATTCGTGAAATTCGCGATAAGGTAAAATATGCTCCAACGGAAGGTAAATACAAGGTATATATCATCGACGAAGTTCATATGTTGTCGATGGGAGCTTTTAATGCTTTGCTGAAGACATTAGAAGAGCCACCAGAGCATGTAGTATTTATTTTAGCAACGACTGAATTGCAAAAAGTGCCTGCGACAATTATTTCTAGAACGCAGCGCTATAATTTTAAGCGAATTTCCAAAGAAGACCTTGAGAAGAGAATGAAATACATTCTTGATCAAGAAAATATTAAATATGAAGATAAAGCTTTAGCAGTCATTGCTCAAGTAGCCGATGGTGGGATGCGGGATGCTCTTAGCATTTTGGATCAACTGTTGAGTTACGAGAAGGAAAGCGTCAACTATGATGATGCTTTGCAGATTACAGGCTTTGCAGATCG
Organism: Lactobacillus sp. UMNPBX12; assembly: GCF_002553955.1. Classification (NCBI taxonomy): domain Bacteria; kingdom Bacillati; phylum Bacillota; class Bacilli; order Lactobacillales; family Lactobacillaceae; genus Lactobacillus; species Lactobacillus sp. UMNPBX12. The sequence continues at coordinate 56,345 of NZ_PCYY01000013.1, read as the reverse complement.
AGAAAATATTGAAAAAATTCTTTTAGCTTTGTTAAATCAGGATGCAGGTCAAGCCTTGCAGCTTACACAAGATGAGTTGGCTAAAGGAGCTAGTTCAAAAAACATTTTAGATGAAATCATCGATCTAACTACTAAGAGTTTATTAATCGTCAAAACCGATGAAAATAAACAGGAAACTTTTTTAACAAAAGACTTTATTGAAAAAATAAAGAGCGTTTCTACAGATAGTTATTATCGATTGATTAATTTGGCTAATAATGCCTTGAATGATTTACGCTATACTAATCAGCAACAGATACCACTGGAAGTGTTCTTAGTAGAAGCAAGTAGTCCTGCATCAGTGCAGACAAGCGCTGCCCCAGCTAAGACAACACCAGCTCAACCTGCACAAGGTAATACTGATTTGCAGGCTGAACTAGCAGCGCTGAAGAAGCAAGTCGTTGATTTAACACAAAAACTTAGTGAAGTATCCAATAAGCCAAGTTTATCAACAAATCAGGTATTTCACTTGGATACTGCGGTACCTAAAGTGGCTCCTAAGCCTGCTGTTAAACCAAAAGAGAAGCAAACTAAAAAGCCGGTTAGAAAAGTCAAAAAAACTACGGCAGAAAATCGCAAACAAGTATATCATGTTCTTGAAAATGCTACTCGAAACGATTTAGAGACAATTAAGAATGTCTGGCCTGATTTACAATCTGTTTTAGCTGTCTCTGAAAAAGCACTGCTTGATGTATTAGAACCAGTGGCTGCTAGTCCTGAACAAGTTGTCATGAAATGCAAATATACTTTATGGTTTGAAAATGCGAGCGCAGATAATGATCTGTTAGGGCGCTTAACGGACTATATTGAAAAGTTTGCTAAACATTCTTACGGCATTGTCTTGGTGCCAGATAACGATTGGCTGGCAGTTAGAAAAGAATTTGTTGAAAGCCATAAGGATGAGCTACTTGCTAAGAAAAAGCAACAGATTGAGATTCAAGAAGAAAAGTCAGATGAACCAGAAGTTGATTCAGAAGTGATTAATAAGGCAAAGGATCTTTTTGGGGATGCAGTCAATATTAAAGACTAAAGTACTATGAGCAATGATTATAATATTAAAGTTTTAAATAAAGAAACAACATTACAGATCTTACTAGAAGATCATAATTCTTTGATTCGTTTTGGAGATGGAGAATTAGATTTAATTAGAGGAGCAAGTATTCCGTATCAAGATTATCAACCGGAATTAGCTGGTTCGCTAAAAGAGCTCCTGTTAGAAGACAGCAATCGCCGTTTATTAGTAGGATTATCTGATGTTTTTGAAAAGTTAGATCGCTATAATGATTATTGCCGTAATTTTTATCAAAATAGTTTCTTCCCGAATAATCATGACTTGTTAAGAGAAGTTGAATTGCAATACAATGTATACGTTTCTACTTTCTTTTCACGGCCATATATTGATTTAGTAGATAAAAGTCACGCTAAAGATTATTTTGCTAAAATGAAACAGCTTTGGCAGGATCATGATCTTTTAATTGTAGAAGGTAAATATAGTCGCTCAGGCGAAGGCATGACTTGTTTTCTAATGCTAGATCAATTAGTAGACTCATTTGTCCGCCAACTAATGCATATAGTCGCAAAAAAGTTATTGAAGATGAAATTATTAAAAATGCAGCTAATAGGTTGATTTTACTGATGTTAAGTCCTACTGCAAAAGTGATTGTGGCTGATTTGATAGCTCAGCTTAATAATCAAATGATTGATATAGGGCACATCGATTCAGAATATGAATGGATGAAAATGGGCGTAACTAATAAGGTGAAGATACCGCATAAGCATACTGCTGAGTTTAATTTTGATGATAAACAAGTTAAACTAGAGAAAGACGACAATTTTGATAAGCAGATTATTAGTATAATAGAATAATAAAGGAGAAAAATTATGAGTAGAAGACCTAATTTTGGTGGTATGGGCATGGGCGGCATGAACATGCAACAAATGATGAAGCAAGCTAAGAAGTTGCAAGCACAAATGGCAGAAGAGCAGGAAAACATTACTGCTCAAGAATTTACTGGTAAGTCTGCCGATGATTTAGTAGTAGCTACCTTTACTGGTGACCGCAAGTTGAAGGACATCAAGATTGATAAGGAAGCAATTGATCCAGACGACCCAGATATGTTACAAGATTTGGTAATTGATGCGGTTAACAAGGGCTTGGCCAAAATTGATGAGGCAACTCAGGCAAGCTTAGGTAAATACACGAAAGGTTTGATGTAATTGCAATATCCATTACCAATTGCTCATTTAATTGATGCTTATATGAAGCTACCTGGAATCGGTGAAAAAACGGCGACTCGGTTGGCTTTTTATACGATGGATATGCCTGATCAGGATGTCGATGATTTTGCTAAGTCTTTAGTTCAAGTAAAAAAAGACATTCATCAATGTCCGATCTGTGGCAATATTACCGAAAAAGATGTCTGTGATATTTGCTCTAATCCTAATCGCGATCAAACAACTATTATGGTAGTTGAACAACCAAAGGATTTGATGGCTTTTGAGGAAATGGGCGAATATGACGGACTTTATCACGTGCTTCATGGTGTTCTTTCACCAATGGATGGAATTGGACCAGAAGAGATCAATATCAAGTCTTTAATTACGCGTTTGCAAAAAAATGATGCTGTTAAAGAAGTGATTTTGGCGCTTAATTCAACTCCAGAAGGCGAATCAACTGCGATGTATATCAGCAAATTAATTAAGCCAGCTGGTATTAAGGTAACCAGATTGGCCGCTGGTTTGTCAGTTGGTAGTGACATTGAATATGCTAATTCCATTACTTTAAAGCGCGCAGTGCAAGGAAGAACGGCATTATAATGGCTAATAAAAAGCAAGCAAAGATCAAAGCAATGGGTGATCAAAAGTTGGTAGCCGAGATTGAAAAGCTACAAAATCAAATTGCATTAGAGCAAGATCTCGATCAAACAACTTTAGATTTATCCGAAGATAATTATGTGCAAAATCGAATCTTAAAGGCAAAGTATACTTTTTTGTATAATGAAGCTCGTCATCGAGGCACAAGATTTAGTGGTATTACTAATGCTATTACCCAGTAGAAAAAGACCGAATATTGGTCTTTTTTTATTTTGAATAAATAAAAAATAGTAGGACTGTTAATCTCTATGAAACTTCTGTAGAATAGACATATGGAGGATTTTATGAGAGGTTATTTTGTTAGTTTTGAAGGCCCTGATGGCGCCGGGAAAAGTACAGTTTTAAAAGAAGTATTGAACCAAATTGGTTCAGAGCTTAAGACACAATATCTTGTGACGCGTGAACCAGGCGGTTCAAAAATTGCAGAAAAAATTCGCGACATTATTTTAGATCCTGCTAACGACAAGATGGACAATAAGACCGAAGCGCTTTTATATGCTGCATCACGTAGTCAGCATGTGGAAGAGATTATTCGTCCAGCTTTAAAGGAAGGCAAAGTCGTATTTTCAGATCGCTATGTCGATAGTTCTTTAGCTTATCAAGGAGCGGGACGTGATTTAGGAATTCAGGAAGTTAAGCAAATTAATGATTTTGCAACGGATAAATTAGATCCTGATCTTACTTTTTTCTTAGATCTTGATCCTGAAGTAGGGTTAAAACGAATTGAAAAGCTGCGTCCGGGTCAGGAAGATCGTTTGGAACAAGAAAATCTTGCCTTTCATAAAAAGGTTTATGCCGGTTTTCTCAAGGTAAAAGAGACGTATCCTGAACGCTTCGTAACTGTTGATGCTACGCAGCCAATTGATCAGGTAGTTGCTCAAGTTATTGCAACATTAAAGCAAAGAATGCCAGAGTTATTTTAAGGATTGATTTAGATGAAGTTAGTAATTGCAATTGTGCAAAAAGAAGACTCTAATGATTTACAACGGGCCTTTGTTCAAAATGATTTTCGTGCTACTAAGTTAGCAACTTCAGGTGGTTTTTTAAGTCAAGGAAATACTACCTTTTTAGTAGGTTGTGATGACGATAAAGTAGACGATGTATTAAAGATTATTAAGGAACAGTCCCGAGCAAGAGAGGAAATTGCAACACCACATATGGTTTCAACTGGGTATGAAATTACACAGCCTTTGAAAGTGACAGTCGGTGGTGCAACTTGTTTTGTTGTTCCAGTTGATGAGTTTAAACGCTTCTGATGATTGATCTTAGTAATGTTGGGAAAAAGCAAACCCAATTTTTAAAAAGAGCATATGACCAAAAAAAGTTAGCTCATAGTTATCTTTTTGTTGATAGCGATGAGGCACGGGCATTGAATACTGCACACTGGCTAGCTTGTTTGTTTAATTGTACTGGTGAAAATAAGCCGGATGGCAGCTGTCAAAATTGTCGGCAAATTTTGTCAGGTAACCACCCAGATGTATTGCTAGTAGCGCCTGATGGAAAACAGACTCTAGGGATTGATCAAATTCGTCCCTTAAAAGAAGAATTAGCCAAAAGCCCAGTTGAAAGTACTCGCCGTTTCTTCTTTATTAATGAAGCACAAAAGTTAACTTTAGCTGCAGCAAACGGCTTATTAAACTTACTAGAAGAACCAGTAGCGCCAGTAGTTACGATTTTGATTACTAACAATAGTGATCAGATTTTACCAACGGTGCGTTCACGGACCCAGATCATTAATTTTGACAATGGTGAGAGGGCTAGTGGTAGGACTGCAGTCTTACTGGAGAATGGTTTTTCAAAAGCAGAAATTGAGGAACTGGGTAATCTTGATAAATGGAATCAGGCAATTAAATATTTTTATCAAGAAATGCTGGAACACAACAGCTTAGCACTTGTCAGTGCACACAAGCTAGCTGCTGATGCTAAGCTAGTGTCAGAGCAGGGTTACATCTTGCTTCAGTTAAAATTATTGGCCGAGCAAGATTTGCGTAATCCTGCTAAAAGAATAATGGCGGCGACAATGCTTAAGAATTTAATTGAAATAGACAAAATGCGTTTGAGTAACGTAAATTTACAAAATGCGTTAGATTATCTCGCCTTAAAATGGAAGTAGGTGTTTAGATTGGATCCATATTCAAAACTGAAAAAGATTGAAGAAACAACAGAAAATATGACCAAGACGATTGCCAGCTTGGAAAATGATATTTTAGAAACATTAAAAGAAAACACGGAATTGAAGGTAGAAAATCAATTACTCCATGAGAAGCTGGACAAGTTAACGGCAAATCAGCCTGCACCTGAGACTAAAACGCAGAGTGGCTTGGAATCATTGAAGAAGATTTATGATTCAGGGTATCACATTTGCAATATGTACTATGGCTCGCATCGTGATCCAAGTGCAGATTGTATGTTTTGTCTTGATATTTTGGACAATTTTGGCGAAAAAAAGGGCAAGAAAAAGGACGGTAGATAATGAAACGTCAAAGCAGTTATGCAAAAGATGAAGGAAAGCTTTATTTAGTGCCAACTCCGATTGGTAACTTGGAAGATATTACTATTCGTGCTAAAAAAGTTTTAACCGATGCAGATTATGTAGCCGCAGAAGATACAAGAACTAGTGGGATTTTACTGGAAAAAATTGGGGTTCATAATAAAATGATCTCTTTTCATAAGTATAATTCCAAAGAGCGGGCGCCGGAATTGATCAAGTTGATGAAGGAAGGGGCTGTGATTGCCGAGATTAGTGATGCGGGGATGCCAGTGATTTCTGATCCAGGTTATGTGTTGGTGCAAGAATGCATTAAGCATGATATTCCGGTTGTACCACTTCCTGGTCCAAATGCTTTTTCAACTGCTTTGATTGCTTCCGGTTTTAATCAGCCATTTACTTATTATGGCTTTTTACCAAGAAAATCGTCGGAACAGAAGACATATTTTGCACAGATGCGCGATAATAGAGCAACATCAATTTTTTATGAAGCCCCGCACCGTCTAGCAAAAACCCTCAAAACATTGGCTAGTGTGCTACCAAAAGATCGTCAAATTGTTGCTGCACGTGAATTGACCAAAATCCACGAAGAGTTTATCCGGGGTAGTGTGGAAGAAGTCACGAATTACTTCAGTGAGAATGCTCCACGCGGGGAATTTGTGATTCTAGTTTCACCTAATACAGAAGCGCCTCAGCAACTATCTTGGACAGAATTAATTGACTTAGTTAATGACTTGGTTGAAAAAGGTGAATCCAAGAAAGATGCAATTAAACAGGTAGCCAAGCAGCATCATGTTTCTAAGAATGAATTGTATGATCAATATCACCAGGATTAATTATGAAGTATACCGAAGAATATCAAATTGAATTTAAAGATTGTGACGAAAATCGGCGTTTAAAATTACCAGCACTAGTTGAGTTAATGATGCAGGTTTCTGAGCATCAATTAAGTCAAGGCGGTGCCGGGACCGATGATTTGGTCAAGCGCGGTCTCGGCTGGGTCGTAACGCAATATCATTTTGAGATTAGTGACCTACCTAAACCCGGTGATCAAGTTATCTTGAGTACTGAAGCTAGTGGCTATAACCGCTTTTTTGAATATCGTGATTTTGGCGTTAGTACGGCAGACGGCAAGCCATTAGTAACTGTAAAAAGTCAGTGGGTAATGCTTGACTTGAAGAAACGGCATATGGTGCCAGCCGATACTAAAATGATGGAAGATTGGGGTGCACTACTACTTAAAAAGATGCCGCGTTTTCCACGTTTGCGTGCGCGCGACAATTATGAACATATTCGTCCGTATCGCGCACGCTATGATGATTTGGATACCAATCATCATGTAACTAATAGTCATTATTTCAGTTGGTTTGTTGATATGTTGGATCGTAACTTTTTAAAAGAACATATCGTTACAGCAATTGATATTAAATTTGATAAAGAAGTTCATTATGGTGAGAGTATAAATTCTTGCATGGACTTGGTTCAAGATGATATTGTTACTACATATCATGCAATTGAAGCAGAAGATGGGACAGTTAAGGCCGTCTGTGAATTAAGTTGGCGTAAGATATAGTAATAACATGACGCTATTAGTCATGCTTTTTTAATTAGTAGGAGGAATCGGTCGAATGAATACAAAGAAAATTTTACGAACGGATTTACAGCAACTAGTCTTTTTAGGTATTGTTGTTGCAATGAAAATTATTCTAAGTCAATTTTCTTTTGGTCCAGTCATGGTTAAAGTAGGACTGGGTTTTATCGGAAGCGTTTTACTAGGATATCTTTTTGGTCCACTCTGGGGAACCATTGGCGGCGGAATTAGTGATTTAATTTCATCTGCACTTTTTGGCAATCAAGGTGGCTTTTTCATTGGTTTTACTTTAACAGCAATGGCAGGCCCATTTATCTACGCCCTGTTTTTATATAATAAGCCAGTTAAAATTTGGCGGATCATTGCTTCTACTATTCTGGTGACTGTAATTGTCAATATTGGCATGAATACCTTATGGCTACATATTATGTATGGTATGAATTTCAATGCGGCTTTGATCCAACGTTTACCTAAGGAGACGATCGTTCCTTGGATTCAAATGGTTATCAGCTACTTTGTTTTACAAGCCGTTTCTCGTGTTAAAATAAAAAAGTGATTTAAAGCGAAAAGAGAAAAATATATAAAATGAAAATTTTAAGTGTTTCGACAGCTACTAATCATTTGAGCGTGGCCTTGAATGATGGTCAACAAATTATTGTTGAGAAAAATGAACGAGATGAGCGTAATCATAGCGAACATCTTGATCCTTTGATTGATGAAATTTTAAAAGATAATGATTTAAGCTTAAAAGATATTGATCGTTTTGCAGTTGCTATTGGGCCAGGTTCTTATACTGGACTAAGAATTGGAATCACTACTGTTAAGATGTTTGCCAGCATTTTAGATAAAGAGGTTGTAGGAATCTCAACTTTACAAGCTTTGGCTAAAGGCGTTCAAGAAGACGCTTTGGTAATTACTGGTTTAGATGCAAGAAATGACAATTATTTTGCGGCCGGTTATTTAAGCGGTGCTGTACCAGAGAATGTCATTCCAGACGGTCATTACAATATCGACGTTTTAATTAAGGCAATTCAAGATTATGCGGCCAAGCATGAAGTTAAGAAAATTGTTTTTGTGGGCTCAGGTCTTGAAAAGCAAGATGAAAAATTTAAAGCTTTGAATATTCCATATATTTATGGAACTGAAGAAGAGAATGTCATCCATGCTGGGCTAATTGGACAATTAGCTGAAAATGCGGTTCCAGTTGATCCAGATAAATTATTGCCACGTTACTTGCGTCGAACTCAGGCTGAAGTAGACTGGCATAAAAAGACAGGCAAACCATTCGAGCCAGATAGTCATTATGTTGAAGAAGTTTAATCAATTTTTCCATCAACAGTTAAATCGGATTGATATGAGTTTTACCCCGTTTATTGCGAATGTAAACGGTAAGAGACTACAAATTATGCAAGCTACAGATGACAATATTCCTGACCTGCTTGTATTAGAGGAGCAAGTTTATTCAGGTCGGACACCGTGGAATAAGTTTTCATTTGAGCGAGAACTAGAGAAGCGGCATAATTGTCTTTATTTGGTAGTGTATTATGAATCGATGCTAGTTGCATTTATTGGTGCGCGTTTTACTCCAGAAGAGACGCATATTACTAATATTGCAGTAGCGCCGGCTTTTCAAAATATGCATATTGGTCGTTACTTAATGCAATTGATTATTGATCGGGCGCGTGAAAATGACAGTGATTGCGTTAGTCTAGAGGTAAGAGTAGATAATGAGATTGCCCAAAAGCTATATCGTTCCTTAGGTTTTGAAGGTACCTTCATTCGTAAAAACTATTACCATGATACTCATACCGATGCTATGAACATGGTTTTATGGTTAAAACCACATCAGATTAAAAGAAAGAAGTTTACGTTTTGAGTGAAAAAAAAGATGTTCGCATTTTAGCTTATGAGAGTTCTTGTGATGAAACTTCCACTGCTGTCATTAAAAATGGGCGTGAGATTGAAAGCTTAATCGTAGCAACGCAGATTAAGAGTCATCAACGCTTTGGTGGTGTAGTCCCTGAAGTTGCTAGTCGTCATCATATTGAAGTGGTTAGTCAGATTACTAAAGAAGCTTTGGCTGAAGCTAATTGTACTTGGAAAGATATCGATGCAATTGCTGTGACTTATGGCCCTGGCTTAGTTGGTGCTCTTTTAATTGGTGTAAGTGCAGCTAAGGCTGCTTCAATGGCAACGGGTATTCCTTTGATTGGTGTTGATCATATTATGGGGCACATTATGGCAGCTCAACTAAAAGATGAGATTGAATATCCAGCTCTTGCATTACAGGTTTCAGGTGGACATACTGAAATAGTTTTACTTAAGGATCCTGTTCATTTTGAAATTATCGGTGATACGCGCGATGATGCTGCTGGCGAAGCATACGATAAGATTGGTCGTGTTCTTGGGGTAAACTATCCAGCAGGTAAAACTATCGATGCCTGGGCTCATGAAGGCAAGGATACCTTTAACTTCCCACGAGCAATGATGGAAGATGATGACTATGACTTCTCATTCTCAGGACTCAAGTCAGCTTTTATTAACACTTGTCATCATGCTGATCAGATTCATGAAAAGTTGAATAAGTATGATCTGGCTGCAAGTTTTCAAGCAGCAGTAATTGATGTTTTGGCTCATAAAACAATTCGCGCAATTAAGCAATATAAGCCCAAGACCTTTATCATGGGTGGTGGGGTAGCTGCCAACCATGGCTTACGTGATCGCATGAGTGCAGAAATTGCTAAGTTGCCTAAAGCAGACCAACCTAAGGTGATTTTGCCAGATATTAAGTTGTGTGGTGATAATGCTGCAATGATTGGGGCTGCTGCGTATAATCTTTATAATAATGGTCAATTTGCGGATTTGACTTTGAATGCTGATCCATCACTTGAATTGCCATATGCTAAGAGCATGTTGAATTAAATAGAATAACTTTTTAAATCAAATACCTAGAACGATTATTTCTAGGTATTTTTTTCTACGTAAAGTCAAGCGCAATAAGGTGTTTGGCTTTATTTTTTACCTAAATTTTGTCATGAGTATCTTTTAGTGGCGATTTATTTTTTTAGAAAGCATACTAAATAAGCCCACCTCTATATTTAATTTATGGGCTTAGCGTTATAATGTACTTGATCAATTAATTACGACTAAAGTCTTTTTGGTTATGTGTGGCTACGTTGTAATCATATGGTTGATCATTGATAATCAGGGCATAAATGGTTCTGATTAGTTTATGAATTGAAGCAATAGCTATCTTTTTGAACCCTTTGGTTTGAGAGGATAGCTTTTTGCTTTCATAATAATCTGCTATATGACACGGATTTGTCTTAGCTGCATTATCAATTTGTCCAATAGCTCGATAAAGCAACTTACGTGCGACTGCATTGCCATGTTTAGTAATACTTAAATTAGAGTCCATTTCTCCTGACTGATATCTGCCTGGATCAATTCCGATAAAAGCATTGATTTTATTAGGATTACTAAATCTGCGTAAATCTCCTAACTCTGCTAAAACTCTGACAGCAGTGGTCTGTGCAAAGCCTGGAATGCTTTCTAGGTTTTCTAAATCATGATTAGGCAAAGACTTCGCTAACTTAACCATTCTTGCGATTAAATTTTCTCTTTGATCACTTAAATTAAGCAATCTGTGTGCATAATACTGCACTTGCTCGACTTCTATGCTAGAGCAAGATACAACTGGATAAGCTTGATAAGCTAATTCAATTAATTTATCTGCAGTCCTTAGAGCGTGTTTAAAAGCAATCCCCTTTAAGCTCATTAACCAGTTAATAAGCTGTTTTTTATCTTCTCTTCTTACTAAGTCACAATGAGGATATCGCACAACTATTTGCCAGTAATTTTTACCTTTAGCAGAAGAAAATAAATTTTCAATTTCAGGAAAAGTCGATTGTAGAGCTTGGTGAAGTCGATTTTTAGCCATTACTAAGTCAGCTGTTAACTGGTCATAGAAGCGGCTCAAAGCATTAAGCTGCTTATAAGTTTGAGATTGAAGTTGATTAATTGGATGATGATATAGTCTTTGAATTAAGGCTAAATGATAAGCATCAGTTTTATCAGTCTTATTATGACGTAGTCCCATATCCATTTCTTTTTTAGCTTTAAGAGGATTAAGAATTACATATTCATAGCCGTAGTCTTCAAGAAAAGCCTGCAGTCTGCGTGAATAAACACCGGTAGCTTCAAAAATAATTTGTGGATGTTTAGAAAAAGCAGCCAGCTCATGAAGTAATTGAATAAAACCAGGACGATTATTAGTAATGGTTAGTTCATTTTTGCTTTCACCAATTAGTTCACAAACAGTAGAAGTAGACTTGCTTACATCAATTCCAAAAGTAACTTGCATAATAAAAACCTCCAAAACTTAGTAGTAAAACGTATTTACTTAAGAAATCAGATCTAATTTTCTAAACTCGACATCTAAGTCTCCACATTCTTCGAAGAGACTATTGAAAACTTAAGTAAAACTGCCAGTTTATTATGCGACATCAAGTGTCTAAAGACCTCAGGGCATATCGTTTTACTACTACTTTAATTCTACAAAAGAATAAAAATAGTGAATCAATTATCCCGTCGGATAACTAATTCACTATTTAGCTTAGAATGTTTACTATGTCTAAATTTAATAAAGAACAAAAAATAGAAATTTATCATAAATGGAAAGATGAAAATATCTCAATCAGTCAATTGGCTAAAGCGTACAGAATGAATCTAGCTAATTTAGACTATATGCTTAGATTAATTGATATGCACGGAATAGAAATTTTAACTACTAAAAACCAAAGCTATTCCAAAGAGATCCAGCAGCTGAAAGAAGAAAACTTGCGATTGCGTATTGTGAACGAATACGTAAAAAAACTAAGTGCCTTGGATCAAGAAGATCAGAAGAAATAGCTAGGGTGATTACGGATCTAAGGCAAGAATTCAAAGTTAGTTTAAATTATGTATTAGCTGCGATTGCAGAGCACCCTGAGCTACCTATAATTGCCAGAAGCTCATACTACAAGATTATCAAACGACAGCCCGCCAAGCCTAAACGGTCAAAGCTTATTGCTAGAATCCATGGGATTTTTAATCATCATCAGGGCCGCTATGGATATCGCAGAGTAGCTTTGCAGTTAATCAGAAAGGGCTGGAAAGTTACGGAGAAAACCGTTCGCTATTGGATGCATAAATTAGGTCTTAAAGGCATCAGGCGCAATAAGCGCAAATATTCAAGCTATAAAGGTACTATTGGCAAAATAGCTCCAAATTTAATTCATCGTGATTTCTTCGCAGCCCTGCCTAACACAAAATGGTATACTGATATCACTGAATTTCATCTTAATAATGAAAAGCTTTATTTATCGCCTATTCTAGACGGCTGCGGTGGCGATATAGTTTCTTATACTATCTCCAAACATCCAGATATGGATTTAGTAATGACAATGCTTGACAAGGCTTTTGCCAAAGAAACAGCTCTTAATAACAGCATTTTTCATACTGATCAGGGCTGTCAGTATCAAAGCCCTCGTTATCAGCGAGCTTTAAAACTCCATGGTATTACTCAAAGCATGTCCAGAAAGGGCAACTCCATGGATGATGGGCTAATGGAGAACTTCTTTGGCCTGCTCAAAACTGAAATGTTCTATGATCAAGAATACAAGTATCATAATCTTCAAGAATTAACTCAAGCAATCGAGGAATATATCGAATACTGTAACAACGAAAGGATAAAGAGCAGATTAAAAGGCTTAACCCCGAAAGAGTATCGAAGTCAAGCCTGTATTAATCCAATATTTTAATTGTCTACTTTTTACGTCTCAGTACATAGAACTTACTTATTATACTTTTATTCAAAATTGTCCATTTCTTCGATTGCCTTTTCCCAGGCAGAATTTGCTTCATCTAATTTCTGTTGTACATCAGAAAGCTGTTCTTGCAGTGGCCCCAATTTATCAAAGCTTGAAGCAATTTCTGGATTGGCCATTTCGGTTTGGATTTCTTGCTCTCGTTCTTCAAGCTGTTCAATTTGTTTTTCTGCATTATCAATTGCACGCTGCAACTTTCTCTTTTGAGAATCACGTTGCTTTTGCTCTTGGTAAGAAAGTTTTTGCTGGCTAATTTGTTTGCTTGGCTCGACTTCTGGCTCAGCGGCACTATTTTCAGCCATAGCTGCTTGTTTTGCCTTCTCATCAAGATAATAAGAATAATTGCCATCGTAGACTTTAGCATGCCCATCGCGAACTAAAACAATCTTATTAGCTAGTTGATTAATAAAGTAACGGTCGTGGGAAACAAAGAGCAGGGTACCATCAAAGTCTTTTAAAGCTTTTTCTAGTACTTCTTTTGCTTCGATATCTAAGTGGTTAGTTGGTTCATCCATCAGTAAGAAGTTATCATGTTCAAGTGATAAAACAGTTAAAGTTAACCGTGCTTTTTGTCCACCAGATAATTGACCTACCGTTTTATCAATGTCTTTAGCTGTGAATAAAAAGCTGGCTAAGATTGACCGTACATCGCGTTCAGGCATGGTTTTGTGACGATCCCAAACAGTATCCAATACAGTCTTAGATGGATCTAGTCCTTGTAATTCTTGGTCGTAATAACCAATCTCAAGGGATGCGCCATACTTAATTGAGCCACTCTTGGGCGTTAATTGCTTCATAATAGTCTTAAGCAGAGTAGATTTACCGATTCCATTTGGTCCAATAATCGCGACGCGATCTCCTTTATTAATCTGGAAGGAAATATCTTTAACCATGGTTTTATCGGGATAACCAATCGTCAAATCGTTGAAAATTAATACTTCCTTGCCAGAAGGATGATCGCTTGAAAAATGAATCCGTACCTTATTTTTATGTTTAGGTGGAGTAATCCGCTCAATTTTTTCTAGTTTTTTACGCCGACTTTGTGCACGCTTAGTGGTAGTTGCTCGAACCAAGTTTTTTTGGATAAATTCTTCATCTTTTTTGATTTCAGCTTGTTGCTTTTCATAAGCGGCTTCTTGGTCCTTATCACGTTGCTCGCGCTGCATGACATAGGCTGAATAGTTGCCCTTAAAAGCAGTTAATTTACCAAATTCTAGTTCAAAAATTTGGGTTGCTAAATGATCTAAGAAATATTGGTCGTGGGAAACCACGAGGATTGCACCACTGTAATTCTTTAAAAATCCTTCCAACCAATCTAGGGTATCTAAATCTAAGTAGTTAGTTGGCTCGTCCAATAACAACAGAGCAGGTTTGCGTAAAAGTAATTTAACGAAAGCTAACCGTGTTTTTTCACCACCAGATAAACTACCAATCTTTTTCTGCCAAGTACCTTCAGGAAACTTAAATCCATTTAAGATACTCTTGATATCAGATTGATAAGTATAACCGCCTTTTTGTTCAAAGTTGAATTGCTTTTGATCGTATTGCTTAAGCAATTCTTGATCTTCAGGATGATCTGCAATTTTTTCTTGTAGTTGAACTAAGCTTTTTCCTTCCTTTATTAAAGGAGCGAAAACGGTTTCCATTTCATCCCAAATGGTTTTATTTTCATCTAATGCATTTTCCTGAGCGATATAACCAACATCAATGCCTTTATTAACTGTAAATTCGCCGTGAGTTGGTTCTTGCTCACCAGTCATTATTTTTAACAGGGTGGTTTTACCAACCCCGTTAGGGCCAACCAATCCGATTCTGGCATTGTAATCGATTGAAAAATTAACATTTTTGAATAATGTGTTGGCCCCAAATTGTTGTTCTAAATCGTGTCCTTGTGCAATAATCATAATTTTTCACCTAACCACTATTCTACCATATAGCGCAAATTGTTTGTTTTTAAGTTAAATATGTGAAAAAAATGATAATTTGTGAAAAAGATACTTGCATAAGTACTATCATAGCAGGTATGATAGAAGTGCTTGATTGTACATTCACAAACATTTAAGTTTGGAGGGTTCCTATATGGAAAAAATAAAAATCCCAAAAGCAACGGCAAAAAGATTACCATTATATTACCGTTATTTGATTATTTTAAATGAAGAAGGCAAAGATAAGGTTTCTTCAACTGAGCTGTCAGAGGCAGTTCAAGTAGATAGTGCTTCAATTAGAAGAGATTTTTCATACTTTGGTGCGTTGGGAAAACGTGGCTATGGATATGATGTAAAGAATTTATTGAGCTTCTTCAAGAAAATTTTGAATCAAGATACTTTAACTAATGTTGCTTTAATAGGTGTAGGTAATCTGGGACGGGCGCTGCTTAATTACAACTTTAAGCGCAGTAATAATATTCGAATTTCCTGTGCTTTTGATATCAATAAGGAGATTACTGGTCGTATCTTAAGTGGTGTCCCCGTTTATGACATGGACGACTTAAAGCAACAACTAAGTGATCAACAGATTACAATTGCAATTTTGACAGTTCCTTCAACAGCTGCTCAGAAAACTACAGATGAAATGGTTGATGCGGGTGTAAAGGGAATTATGAACTTTACTCCGATTCGTTTATCAGCTCCAGCTGATGTGCGAGTACAAAATGTAGACTTAGCAACCGAATTGCAAACGTTGATCTATTTCTTAGATAGTGACAAAGAAAACTAAATTTGAGTAAAAGAAAAAGCCGATTTTCGGCTTTTTTTCATGCAGTTGTTTCACTCTTGATTAATTTGACAGGCAAAATATAATTCTTTTGGCGCAATTTTTCGTCAGGATTGGAAATTCGGGTAAGCAATAACTTAACCAATAAAGTTGCAATATCATGAATTGGCTGAGCAATTGTGGATAGTTCCGAATGGTAAGTTTGAATTTGCTTTGTTCCGTCAAAACCAATCACTTTTAATTCCTTAGGCACTTTAATGCCTAATTTTTTTGCTTCTTGTAAAACTAAAACTGCAGTTAAATCATCTGTGCAGACGACGCCATCAGGATGATCATTGACTAACATGTCATGAATTTTCATATTTTTAATGTTGGAAGAATCAGAAAAAGCAACTGAACGAATGTGGGCTGAAAAGTGACATTCCTTTGCTTCATCAAGATAAGCTGCTAGTCGTTCGTCAGTCGGATTACCTTTTCTGTGTTCATTGCCCAGAAAGTAAATTTTGTGACAACCAGCTTGAACCAAGTCATGTACTGCCAACTTGATGCCTTGATAATTATCACAACTAACAATTGGAACATTATCAGATAGCTTTCGGTCGAAAGAGACAATTGGCAAACCTAGTTGTTGGTATTCATTGATACCTAGATTGTGCGCACCAGCGATAATGCCATCAACTTGATTAGCCTGAAGCATGCGCAGATATTCGCGTTCTTTTTCTTTGTTTTGTCCTGCATTGCATAGGATTACTTTATAGTTTTGTTGGAATAAAGTGGTTTCGATATCCTGTACTAATTCCGCAAAAAAAGGATTAGTGATCTCAGGAAAAATCAAACCGACTAATTTCATTTTCTTTCCTTGTAATGAGCGGGCAATAGAATTGGGACGATAATTTAATTCCCGCATTGCGGCAAAAACTTTATCTTTAGTTTTTTGACTTAAATAGCCATGGTTGTTGATTACCCGCGAAACGGTAGTTACAGAGCAACCGGCTTTTTTGGCAACGTCGCTTAATTTTGCTGCCATAGTATCACCTGACGTTTAAAGAATTGTTTGCATTTGCCAAAGCTTGCCAGTGTAGTCAATGTCTTGAGCAAACGCAATTTTTTTGTTGGTCTGATCGGCAAAGTAGCGTCCAGTCAATACCTTTTCACCATCATTAACGAATACTTCAATTAATGAATGATCAACAAAGATATCAAGCTTGAGGTCATGATTTGGTGAAAGCGTAATAGCTCGACTTTCGCCATAATCAACTGCTACTTTTTGCCCAGCATGAGCACGATCTAATACTAATTTACCATTTTTGGTATTGAAATTGAGCTGTAAACTGTTACTTAAGTCATTATTTGCAGCTAAATGTAAAGTGCCACTTTGGTTAGCCTTAATTGTTAATTCAAGTTCAAATTGTTGGCCGGCTTGATCGCTGACTACTTGATTAGATATGCTTGCTTCGTTTTTGCGGATACTGCTTATTGCCTTAACTGGCGTTTGAATTAACTTGTCACTCTTTAGGTGGAGTTCCTTCACTTGACTCAAGCAGTTAGCCCAGTTTTCATCATCAGTAGGGTAAGTAGTGTCAGGCAAGCCAACCCAACTGACTTCGTAGGCATTACCATCTGGGGCGTTAAAGGCCTGAGTGGCATAAACATCGAACCCGTGATCCAAATTGTGTAATTTACCTGGATTAATTAACTTATGATTTTCCCAGTCAATATCATCAGCAATAACGTACATATTTGGGTAAATGTCATCATAAGCTGCTACTTTTTTGTCTAAACCCTGAGGACAGAAAATGACCACGACTTTGCCATCAACACGGACGATGTTGGGACACTCGATCATGTAGCCCATGTCTTCGTTGGTAAAGTCTAAGAAGCCCAATTCTTCCCAGTTCTTTAGATCCTGAGACTTCCAAACGTCAATGTGACCGTGTTTTTCCTTTTTATCTTGGGCACCTAAAATTGCGTAGTAAGTGTCATTTTCTTTGATAATTTGGGGATCGCGAAAATGTTCGGTGATGTGATCTGGATTCTTAAATAGGATGGTTTTGTCTGAAACTTTATTATTTTTATCCATCCAAGCACCGATTTGATAAGGAGTACGTACCCAATTTTCATCGCGGTGGTTACCGGTATACATGATGAAAAGCTTACCATCGATTTCGCGAGCAGAGCCAGAATAAGCTCCATGTGAATCAGCCATTGTGTCTGGTTCAATACCTAAGCCTAAGTTTTCCCAGTGAACCATGTCAGTTGATTTGAAGTGCCACCATGACTTTAGACCGTGAACTGCACCGAATGGATATGATTGATAGAAGAGGTGGTAAGCACCATCAAAGTAGGAAAATCCATTAGGGTCATTAATTAAGCCAGAAATAGGATGCAAATGATAGCGCATTTGGTAAGGGGAGTTTGCGGCTTGTGCTTGCAAATGCATTAATGTATCAGCGTCCCAATCTTGATAAGGTAAGTAACGTTTTTCTCTTGTCCATTCCATAAATATACCTCCATGAAAGCGTTGTCTTTTTACATGTATTTTAAGTTAGTCTGAAAAATATGTCAAACGTTTAACAGAAAGGAAAATACTTATTAATTCATAAGTAAATAAAAGAAATAAAGAATTTTATGTCAAACGATTGACATATTTTTTGAATGCGTTATCATAATTAGTGAATTGAGAATAAAACGTTTACATAGGAGGAATCAATATGGACCACAGAAAAGTGGCTGAACGAGTAATTAAAGACGTCGGCCGTGACAATATTATTGCCGGTGCCCACTGTGCTACTCGTCTGCGTTTAGTATTAAAAGATGATTCAAAAGTCGACCAAAAAGCATTGGATAATGATCCAGATGTTAAGGGTACTTTTAAAACCAATGGTCAATATCAAGTAATTATTGGGCCAGGGGATGTTAATGACGTTTACGATGAGTTCATTAAAATCACTGGTTTAAAAGAATTATCAACTGATGACTTAAAGAAGGTTGCAGCTGAAGGTAAAAAGAAGAATCCAGTAATGGATTTCATTAAACTTTTGTCTGACATCTTTGTTCCAATCATTCCAGCCTTAGTTGCTGGTGGTTTGTTGATGGCTTTGAACAACTTCTTGACTTCACCAGGTCTGTTTGGACCAAAGTCAGTTGTTCAGATGGTACCGAATGTTGCTGGTATTTCAAGTATGATTCAAGTTATGTCAGCAGCTCCGTTTATTTTTATGCCAATTCTAGTCGGAATGTCGGCAGCTAAACGGTTCGGTGCTAACCAATTCTTGGGTGCTACAATCGGAATGATTATGACGACACCTGGACTCCTTGGTGCAAATCACTTCTGGGACATTTTTGGCTTGCATGTTGCGCAAACTAACTATCAATACCAGGTTATTCCAGTTTTAGTAGCTGTTTGGGTATTGTCAATTTTGGAAAAGTACTTCCACAAGCACTTGCCATCAGCTGTTGACTTTACCTTTACGCCACTTCTTTCAATTATGATTACTGGCTTTTTGACTTTTACAATTATTGGGCCAGTCTTCAAAGGCGTATCAGATGGTATTACCAATGTTATCGTTTGGCTATATGACACTACTGGTGCCTTTGGGATGGGTGTCTTTGGTCTTACCTATTCAGCTATTGTTACTACTGGGCTTCATCAAAGTTTTCCAGCGGTTGAAACTCAGCTTTTAGCAGCCTTTGCTAAGAATCCAGCCAGCTCTGGTGACTTTATCTTTGTTACCGCATGTATGGCTAACGTAGCTCAAGGTGCCGCAACTTTCGCTGTTTACTTCTTAACTAAGAACAAGAAGATGAAGGGCTTGGCTAGTTCATCAGGTGTTTCAGCACTTCTTGGTATTACTGAACCAGCACTTTTCGGTGTTAACTTGAAGTATAAATTCCCATTCTTCTGTGCCTTAATTGGTTCAGGTGTAGCTGCTGCTTTTGCGGGCTTGATGCATGTTACTGCAGCCGCTCTTGGTTCAGCTGGTTTCTTAGGCTTCCTTTCAATTTATCCTAAGACTATTCCAATGTGGGTTGTTTCCGTATTAATTAGTTTTGCTGTTGCCTTCATCCTTACTTATGTTTATGGTAAGGGTCATTTGAAGGAAGAAGTTGCTGAACAAGATGTTCCAGTAAACGACGCAACTGATTATGCTGAAGAAACTCAAAAGGCTGAAAAGCTTGGTAAGGAACAAATGGCATTAAAGGATGAAGTTATTGCTTCACCAGTTGATGGTACTCCTGAGAGTTTAACTAAAGTTAATGATCAAGTATTCTCTGCTAAGTTAATGGGTGATGGTGCAGCCGTTATTCCAAGTGATGGTACGATCTATTCACCAGTTACTGGTACTGTGACTATTGCTTATGAAACTAAGCATGCTTATGGCATTAAGTCAGACGATGGTGCAGAAGTATTGATTCACATTGGTCTTGATACTGTAAACCTTAAGGGCGAGCACTTCGAAAGTTTCGTTAAGCAAGGTCAAAGAGTTAACAAGGGCGATAAGCTCGGCACAGTTGACTTAGATGCTGTGAAGAAGGCAGGCTATGATACTACTGTCATGGTAGTAATTACTAACACTGCCAACTATGCAAATGTTTCAAGAATTACTGATGCGGGTGACAAGCACGGCGACAAGTTGATTGCTGTTACTGCACACAATTAGTTTCTTCTACTCCTCTAGAAAAAATTAAAACAATTAGAATAAAAGACGCTAAGAAAGATTGTTTCTTGGCGTTTTTTAGTACTAAGTGTTGCACTTCAATTTTAAGTTTGAGTAAAATGTTCTCTATAAAGAAAAACAAAGTGAGGGTATGTTTTATGAAGTTAAAAAGTGGAGTTATTGGAGTATTAGTAACTGGATTAACTGTCTTTAGCATTAATCTAACTAGCTCTAAAATAAAGGCAGCGATAACAGTGCCTAATCCTAAGACAGATTATGTAGTTAAAACTACTTCTAATGTGTATAAGAGTAATGGTAAGAGGACCAGTTTTAAGACACGTGGTCAGATACAAACCGGTAATGTTCCAGTAATTGAATCACAACTATATGAAGGCAAGTTCATTAATGTGCAAGGAACTAAGACGATTAATGGTACTGCTTATTATAAGATCGGTCCTAACGCATACATTAAACAAAATAATGTTTTAAATTATGCTCAAGAAAAAGCAAAGCTTGAGGCATATCAGGCACAAGATGATGTGAATGATGATTCAGATCAGTCAACAGAATTAAGCTCTGATGATGTGAATTTTGACATAGCTTGGTATGACAATATTAATGAGGATCCATCTCCAGCGATGTTCGATGATTCAGGATATCATAATAGAGTGATTAAGAATGCTCGTAAATTATTAGGCTATTTCACTTATGGAACAGGTGCATACCGAACTAATTTTGGCAGTTGGCGTCATCCTAATAAAAACGGTTCAACTGATTGTTCAGGATTTGTGTGGATCGTAATGAAGAGAGCAGGATATCGTGTAGGAAATGCTCCATTTTTTACTCTGCCAATGGAACGAGATGCTAAAAGTACGCATGGCTATTTGAAGAAAATTTCTGCCAAGAATATTCGCCCAGGTGATATTGTGATTGTTAATACTGGCAATGGTGTTGGTCAAAACGGACATGCAGCAATTGTTGATGGCAAATATGATGGTTGGGACACGCAAATTATTGAAGAGGGCGGCAACTTAGGTGTAGATGATGTGCACCGCTCTAGTTTAGGTAGCTCACTGAGCGATAAGCTGGCCAAAGGTCGAATCACTTATGCTCGCCCCGTTAAATAGTATGCTCTATGCTATAATTTTGCTAATCAATAAAGGATAATAAGAATGAAAAAGAACAGCACGCTTAAACATGTCTGGATTATGACGGCTGTCTATTGGGTAGTAGGTATTCTAAGTATTTTCTGGGGTAAGCTTGATCATACTTTTGCGTCTCAATTAAAAGAGATCAATAATATTTACGTGTTAGTTTTAATAATTATCTTAAGCTTGCCGCTACTTTTATCGCTGTTATTGTCGGTTAAAGTAAAAATGCCACGTTTGATCTGCAATCCACTAGTTGCTGTAATTTATCTATTAGTGGTAATTGCAGCAGGTGTAGCATATAACTTACAAAATATTATTGGCTACTTCATCCCAATCATTCTCTTCATTATTATGGCGCTAGTTGCTGTTTTCTATGCTTTGGTTAAGACTTTTAGCAGCAGAAAAAGTGGTAAATATTTTTTTATTGATGGTAAAGATAAGAAAGAATGCCATGATTTCTGGGATGCTTATAAGAAGTACTATGTAATGGGATTAACTTACGGCATTATTGATGGTTTGATTACTGTAATTAGTTAAAAAAGTTAAGAAAAATCAAAATTAGCACTCAATTGAAAAAAGTGCTAATTTTTTCTTGCTTTTTTTCACAAAACAGTTTATTATCATATTTGTAAGTTAGCACTTAGCAAATAAGAGTGCTAATGATTAATAAAGTAATAAAAAATATAATGAAGAAAATTAAACATAAGGGGGACTAAACGTGTTACAACCAATTGGTGATCGCGTGATCGTTAAAGTTAAGAAAGAAGAAGAAGAAACTGTTGGTGGCATCGTTTTAGCATCAAATGCTAAGAAGAAGCCAACTGAAGGCGAAGTTGTAGCTGTTGGTGAAGGTGCTTACGCATCAAACGGTGAAAAGATTCCAATGGCTGTTAAGAAGGGTGACGTAGTTCTTTACGATAAATACTCAGGCACTGACGTTGAATACGAAGGTGAAAAGTACTTAGTCCTTCACGAAAAAGACATTTTAGCTATTGCTAAGTAATTTAGTTAAAATTTCCAACGATAATTAAGTAAATTAAGGAGCATAGATAATCTATGGCAAAAGATATTAAATTCTCAGAAAATGCAAGACGTTCTCTTTTAAAGGGTGTTAATAAGTTAGCTGATACTGTTAAGACTACTATTGGTCCTAAGGGTAGAAACGTTGTTTTGGAACAAAGTTACGGCAACCCTGACATCACTAACGATGGTGTTACCATTGCAAAATCCATCGAGTTAAAGGACCACTACGAAAACATGGGTGCTAAACTTGTTGCTGAAGCTGCTCAAAAGACTAATGATATTGCTGGTGACGGTACTACTACCGCAACTGTTTTGACTCAAGCAATTACTAATGAAGGTATGAAGAACGTAACTGCTGGTGCTAACCCAGTTGGCATTCGTCGTGGTATTGAAAAAGCTACTGAAGCTGCTGTTAATGAATTGCACAAGATTAGCCACAAGGTTGAATCAAGAGACCAAATTGCTAACGTAGCTGCAGTTTCATCATCTTCAAAGGAAGTTGGTAACTTAATCGCTGACGCTATGGAAAAGGTTGGTCACGATGGCGTTATCACTATTGAAGATTCACGTGGTATCAATACTGAACTTTCAGTAGTTGAAGGTATGCAATTTGATCGTGGTTACTTATCACAATACATGGTAACTGACAACGATAAGATGGAAGCAGATCTTGATAATCCTTACATTTTGATCACTGACAAGAAGATCTCAAACATTCAAGATATCTTGCCACTTCTTCAAGAAATTGTTCAACAAGGTAAGTCATTATTGATCATTGCTGATGACGTTACTGGTGAAGCTCTTCCAACACTTGTATTGAACAAGATTCGTGGTACCTTCAACGTTGTAGCTGTTAAGGCTCCTGGCTTTGGTGACCGTCGTAAGGCTCAGTTACAAGATATTGCTGCTTTGACTGGTGGTACTGTGATTACTGATGACTTAGGTCTTGAATTAAAGGACACTAAGATTGATCAATTAGGTCAAGCTCGTCGTGTAACTGTAACCAAGGACTCAACTACTATTGTTGACGGTGCTGGTTCAAAGGATGCTATTCAAGAACGTGAAGATTCAATCAGAAAGCAAATTGAAGAATCAACTTCAGACTTTGACAAGAAGAAGCTTCAAGAACGTCTTGCTAAGTTAACTGGTGGTGTAGCTGTTATCCACGTAGGTGCTGCTACTGAAACCGAATTGAAGGAACGTCGTTACAGAATTGAAGACGCTTTGAACTCAACTCGTGCCGCTGTTGATGAAGGTTACGTTGCTGGTGGTGGTACTGCTTTAGTAGACGTTGAGAAGGCTATCAATGATCTTAAGGCTGATACTGCAGATGAAAATACTGGTATCCAAATCGTATTAAGAGCTTTGTCAGCACCAGTTCGTCAAATTGCTGAAAACGCAGGTAAGAATGGTGAAGTTGTTTTGAACCACTTACTCAAGCAAGAAAACGAAATTGGCTACAATGCTGCTACTGATACTTGGGAAAACATGGTAGATGCTGGTATCATTGACCCAACCAAGGTAACCAGAACCGCTTTGCAAAATGCTGCTTCAATTGCCGCTCTTCTGCTTACTACTGAAGCTGTTGTTGCAGAAATTCCTGAAGAAAAGCCAGCTAACCCAGCTCCACAAGCTGGTGCACCAGGAATGGGTATGTAATTATATATCTTAATGCTTTAGCATTTAGATATATAATTCTTGATTACGAAGTAATCAAGTTCATTTACAGTGCTTTAGCACTAAACTTATGCACAAACTCTCACTCTAGTTCAAAAACAAATATAATTAAAATGACTTCGAAGTTAAACAATCAGTTCAGCTTCGAAGTTTTTCTTTTTGTAGCGTATAATATTGTACGTAACTCTATCTAAAATACGAAATAGGAAAGAGACATAAATGACGGAAAAAACAACTCCAATGATGGAGCAATATTACGAAATTAAAAAACAATATCCTGATGCCTTTCTTTTTTATCGCGTCGGAGACTTTTACGAACTGTTTGAAGATGACGCAGTTAAAGGTGCACAGATTCTTGAATTGACTTTAACGCACCGATCAAATAGAACTAAGAATCCAATTCCAATGGCAGGTGTGCCTCATATGGCTGTGGATACTTATGTAAATACTTTAGTTGAAAAGGGTTATAAAGTAGCACTTTGTGAACAACTTGAGGATCCTAAAAAGGCCAAAGGCATGGTTAAACGGGGAATTATTCAATTAGTGACGCCGGGAACCATGATGAATGAAGGCCCAAATGATGCTAAAGATTCAAATTACTTAACATCAGTAATTACCACTAAGAGTGGCTTTGGTTTAGCCTACAGTGATTTATCCACTGGTGAAATTTATGCTACTCATTTAAAGAGTTTCGATGCTGTTTCCAATGAGCTCTTGTCACTTCGTACTCGTGAAGTTGTGTATAACGGGTCATTATCTGAACAAAATAAAGACTTTATGCACAAGGCCAACATTACGATTTCTCGTCCTACTCCAATTGAAGGTGAACATGCTGAAATTTCTTATGTTGAACAGAATTTGACTAATGGGGCTGAAAAAGAGGCTACCCGTCAGTTAGTTGGCTATTTGCTTTCAACTCAAAAGAGAAGTTTAGCGCACTTGCAGATTGCCAAAAGCTATGAAGTAAATCAATATTTGCAGATGTCACATACTGTGCAGAATAATTTGGAATTGGTTGCTTCTGCCAAAACTGGCAAAAAAATGGGTTCACTTTTCTGGGTTTTGGATAAAACACACACTGCCATGGGTGGACGCTTGCTTAAGCAGTGGCTAGCTCGTCCATTATTAAACATGGATGAAATTAACCATCGTGAAGAAATGGTGCAGGCCTTGCTTGATGGCTACTTTACACGAGAAAATGCAGTTGATGCCTTAAAAGGTGTTTACGACTTGGAACGTTTAACTGGTCGAATTGCTTTTGGTAACGTTAATGCGCGCGAATTACTACAATTATCACGTTCTTTGCAGGCCGTTCCAGTTATTTTAGATGCTTTAGAGCAATCAGATTCAGATATCTTGGTCGATTTTGCTAAAAAAATTGATCCATTAAAGGGCGTTGCCGAAATGATTACTTCCACTATCGTGAAGGATCCACCTGTGTTGACTACTGAAGGTGGCCTGATTCAAGGTGGGGTTGATCCGCAGCTTGATCGCTATCGGGATGCCATGAACAATGGAAAAAAATGGTTGGCTGAGATGGAAGCAGATGAGCGGCAAAAGACAGGTATTGATAACTTAAAGGTCGGTTATAACAAGGTCTTTGGCTATTATATTCAGGTTTCTAACGGTAACAAGTCTAAGGTGCCACTTGATCGTTATACGCGTAAACAAACTTTGACTAACGCTGAGCGTTATATCACACCGGAACTCAAGGAACATGAGAATCTAATTCTTGAGGCACAGACACGGTCAACTGACTTGGAATATGATTTATTTGTTAAGCTGCGTGAGGACGTTAAGAAGTATATCCCTGCTTTACAAAAATTAGGTGGGCAACTAGCAGCGCTGGATGTTTATTGTGGTTTTGCGACAGTAGCTGAACAAAATAATTATTGCCGGCCAACTTTTCACGCAGATAATCAAGATATTAATGTGACTAACGGCCGTCATCCAGTTGTGGAAAAAGTAATGACGGCTGGTTCATATATTCCTAACGATGTCAAAATGGATGAAGGAACCAACATTTATTTAATTACAGGTCCTAACATGTCTGGTAAGAGTACCTATATGAGACAAATGGCTTTGATTGCGATCATGGCTCAAGTAGGTTCCTTTGTGCCAGCTGATAGTGCTGATTTGCCAATTTTTGATCAAATTTTTACAAGAATTGGAGCAGCTGATGACTTAATTTCAGGTCAAAGTACCTTTATGGTAGAGATGAGTGAAGCTAATGAAGCCTTGCAGTATGCTACTAAGCGCAGTTTGGTTCTCTTTGACGAAATTGGTCGTGGTACGGCTACTTACGATGGAATGGCTTTAGCTGGTGCAATTGTTAAGTACTTACACGACAAAGTTGGTGCTAAGGCATTATTTGCTACGCACTATCATGAATTGACAGTGATGGATGAGACTCTGGATCATCTGAAAAATATTCACGTTGGTGCTACCGAAGAAAATGGCAAGTTAATCTTCTTGCATAAAATCCTACCTGGACCTGCTGATCAAAGTTACGGAATTCATGTAGCTCAATTAGCAGGTTTGCCGCGCAACGTTTTGCGAGAGGCAACTAAATTATTAAAGCGGCTTGAAGCACAAGGCAGTGAACTAGCACCAGTTTCGCAGCAATTAGATTTATTTGCAGAGCCTGTGGAAAACAGTGTTGAAGAAACTGAAACACAAAATGACAAGCCCGCAATAACTGATGCACAACAAGATATACTTGATGATATTTCTAATCTTTATTTAGCAGATAAGACACCGTTGCAGGTTATGCAAATGGTAGCTGATTGGCAAAAAGATTTAAAGGATGACGATTAATGAGCAAAATTCATGAGTTATCGGAAACTTTAACTAATCAGATTGCAGCCGGAGAAGTAATTGAGCGCCCAGCTAGCGTAGTTAAGGAATTAGTAGAAAACTCGTTAGATGCTGGTGCTACTCGAATTCGCGTTGATTTTGTAGATGCTGGTTTGAAACAGATTGTAGTTCAAGACAATGGGATGGGGATTGCACGTGATCAAGTTGATCTAGCCTTTACCCGACATGCGACAAGCAAGATTGCCAATGAACACGATTTATTTAAAGTTTCCACTTTAGGCTTCCGCGGAGAAGCATTAGCTTCGATTTCTGCTGTTAGCCATGTGGAAATTCTGACTGCAACTGAAAACGCAATTGGTATTCGAGCTAACTATAGTGGAGGCAATAAAAAAGGCCAAGAAGATGCAGCGGCTCGTAAGGGAACAAAAATTACAGTCAAGGATTTGTTCTTTAACACGCCAGCCAGATTAAAGTATTTGCGTAGTCCAAGAACTGAAATTATGAAGATTGTGGATATTATTAATCGACTTGCGTTAGGTTATCCACATGTGTCTTTCACTTTGTCAAATACTGGCAAAATTTTATTAAGAACGCCAGGAAATAATAATTTAAAGCAAACAGTTGCTAACGTGTATGGCCGTCATATCGCAGAAAAAATGGAAAAATTTGAGGCAAAAGACAGCGATTTTAAGATTACAGGTCTGATGTCTAAACCGGAATTAACACGTTCTACACGCAATTTTATTTCGATTCTCTTAAACGGCCGCTATATTAAAAATTTTCAATTAAATACTGCGATTCTGGATGGCTATGGCTCAAAATTAGCAGCGCGGCATTATCCGATTATTGTGTTAGCAATTAAAGTAGATCCTTTGTTAGTGGACGTTAACGTGCATCCCACTAAGCAGGAAGTTCGTTTATCCAAGGAAAAAGAACTGGGTCGTTTAATCACCAGTGCAATTAGTAATACACTTGTGGAAAAAGTTGAACAAATTAGCGCTTTTGCTAATTTGGAAAATAAACGTGATACGCTAGTTGATCAGCTTAGTTTTAACTTAAATCAAGATGTTGTAAATACAGCTCGTAAAAAAGAACCGGAAATTTGCGAACAAGAAAAGCCAAAATTTTTAACGATTGAATCTGATGATTCAGAAGATAATATTCAAAATGAGGCGGTAAAGCATGATAGTGAAAAGAAATATGTTGATCTTAATCAGCCACGTGAAGATGATCAATATATCGTTACTAAGACCTGGGAACAAAATGTTGCTCTGCAGCAAGCACTAACGCCATTTCCTACAACTAGGACTAATCAGGAAGTCATTTCAAGTGGGGATGAAACTTTAGCTAATAATCTGCCTCGCTTGGTTTATGTTGGACAGACCGATACTTATTTACTTGCCCAACATAATGGCGACCTATTTTTAATTGATCAGGTTGCTGCTAGACGAAGGTTAAAATTTGAGCAAATTTTTCACATGATAACTGCCAAAAAAGTAGTACAACAAGGTTTGTTAACACCAATTATTTTAGAATTTGGTAATCTTGATTTTATGCAAATTAAGGATCAAGTAGAACAGATTAAGCAGGTTGGAATCTATTTGGAAGATTTTGGACAAAATAGTTTTATTGTTCGTTCGTATCCAACTTGGATTCACGATAATGTCGAAGATTCAATTCGGAAGATTTTAGATGGTTATTTGAATGTGGATAAAGGAAAGGCAAAGAACCTGTTTAGCCGGATAGCAGCAATGCAAGCTAAGCGAGAAATTACTGGCAAGATTAAATTATCTGCAGCTGAAGCTGAGCAAATTTTACTTGATTTACGCAAGTGTACTGATCCATATCATGATGCAGATGGACGGATAATTTTAGTTAGAATGAGCCAAAATGAATTGAGAAAAATGTTTAAGAAGGATGAATAATGTACGAATATTTTGAAGGTGTGATTACTGTGGTTACACCAAGCTATGTTGTAGTTGATGTCGGGGGCGTTGGCTACAAGGTCTATAGTCCTACACCCTTTGCCTATACTCAAGGCCAAAAAGCTAAGGTCTTTATTGAGCAAGTGGTGCGTGATACTGGCATTACTTTATATGGTTTTCAAAGTCAAGATGATAAGGGCTTGTTCTTAAAACTACTTAGTGTTAGCGGGATTGGTCCTAAGAGTGCAATGGCAATCATGGCAGCTGAGGATAGTAATTCTTTGGCGGAAGCGATTGAACAAGGTGAAGTTAAGTACCTAACTCGTTTTCCAGGTGTGGGTAAAAAGACGGCTTCACAAATTGTGCTTGATTTAAAGGGTAAATTAGGTGATTATGTTGCTCGGCTTGATCGTCCAGACAATGGTGAGGATGTGCCGCCAGCATTAAATGATGCACTGCTTGCTTTAATTGCTTTGGGTTATACCCAAAAAGAAGTGGATCGGATCACGCCTAAACTGGAGAAAGTTGCTGCAAATACTGCAGATCAATATATTAAAAAGGGCTTAGCATTACTGCTTAAAAAGTAGATCTTGGTATAATAGAACAGATGATTATTTTTTAAGGAAGTGAAACTGGTGGCAGAAGATCAAGTAACTTCAGGTGATATTGAGAATCCTGAAGAACAACAAATGGAACTTTCTTTGCGGCCGCAAACGCTCGACCAGTACTTAGGTCAAAAGCGGGTCAAAAAAGAAATGAGCATTTATATTAAGGCGGCGCGCCAACGTGATGAAGCATTAGATCACGTTTTGCTTTATGGACCACCGGGGTTAGGAAAGACAACTTTGGCTTTCGTAATTGCTAATGAATTGGGAGTTCATTTAAAGAGTACAAGTGGTCCGGCCATTGAAAAGTCAGGCGACTTGGTGGCACTTTTGTCCGACTTAGATCCTGGGGATGTTTTGTTCATTGATGAAATTCACCGTTTAGCTAAACCAGTAGAAGAAGTACTCTACTCTGCAATGGAAGACTACTATATCGATATTGTGATTGGCGAGGGGCAGACTACTCATGCAGTTCACGTGCCGCTGCCACCATTTACTCTAATTGGGGCAACGACTTTGGCTGGGCAATTGTCAGCACCTTTGCGTGATCGCTTTGGCATCGTAGAGCACATGCAGTATTACACTATCGATGAGCTAGAACAAATTGTTTTGCGTTCAAGTGATGTTTTTCACACTTCAATTGCGCCTGAGGCGGCCCATGAATTGGCACGACGCTCGCGTGGTACACCTCGTGTTGCCAATCGCTTACTTAAGCGGGTGCGTGATTTTGCGGAAGTTAAGGGAGAAAAAACAATTTCGCTCGAGACTACTGAAGGCGCGTTAAAACAATTGCAGGTTGACGATGAGGGACTTGATCAGACAGACCGCAGATTATTGAGAACGATGATCGAAGGATATAATGGTGGTCCTGTTGGTATTCGGACTTTGGCAGCTAATGTTGGTGAAGATATGGAAACGATTGAGTCACTATATGAGCCATATTTGTTGCAGCATGGTTTTATTTTACTCACGCCGCGTGGCAGAATGGTGACGGATAAAGCATATTTACAGTTAGGATTACCAATTCCAGGTGATAAATAGTCCCATTTTCTGTATAATGGTTATAATATCTAGAAAATAATTTTAATGAGGTGGAAATTTTGAACATTTTATTTTTAGCAAATGCCGGTGCTGCAGCAAGTAGCAACTGGATGATGATCGGTTTATTTATTATTTTGATCGCTTTCACTTACTTTGGTATGATTCGTCCTCAAAAGAAGCAACAACAACAAAGAATGCAAATGATGGACAAATTGAAGAAGGGTGACGAAGTCATCTTAGTTGATGGTTTGCATGGTAAGGTTGACAAGATCAACAGTGATAAGACTATCGTGGTTGATGCAGATGGCATTTACTTAACTTTTGAAAGAATGGCTGTCCGTCGTGTGATTCCAGTTGCTGCACCAGCAACTCCTGCAGCTGAAACTAAGGCTGAAGCTCCAGCAGAAAAGCCGGAAGAAAAAGCATACGAAACTAAAAAAGAGGATAAGTAATCATATTACTTAAGAGCGTCATTTTAGGCGCTTTTTGTTTTGCTAAAAAAATCCTTGTTGTAAAATAGAAGTGACAATTTTAGTTCAAAGAAAGGGATCTGAAATGAAGAATATTCCCGTTGTAATGATTATTTTTGGTGGTAGTGGTGATTTGGCTCACCGCAAGCTTTATCCAGCTTTGTTTAATTTGTATGAACAAGGCTTAATTCACGATAACTTTGCAGTAATTGGAACTGCTCGTCGTCCTTGGTCACATGAGTATTTGCGTGAGCAGGTTAGTGATGCTATTCATGAAACGCACGATACTGTTGATGAAAATGAGTTGAAAGCTTTTGCAAGTCATTTTTATTATCAATCACATGATGTAACTAATGTGGAACACTATGAGATTTTGAAAAACTTGGCACAAGAGCTCGATGATCGTTATAGTGCACAAGGCAATCGTCTCTTCTACATGGCTATGGCACCAAGATTCTTTGGCACAATAGCAACGCATATTAATGACCAAGACTTGACTGGTAGTGGCTTTAATCGAATTGTAGTTGAAAAGCCATTTGGTCATGATTTGGCTTCAGCAGAGGAATTAAATAAGCAAATCACGGCTTCATTTGATGAAAATGATATTTTTAGAATTGACCACTATTTAGGTAAAGAAATGGTTCAAAATATCATGCCAATGCGTTTTACTAACCCAATGGTTCAAAATATTTGGTGCAGCAAGTATATTAAGAATATCCAAGTTACCTTGGCAGAACGTCTTGGCGTGGAAGCACGTGGAGGTTACTATGATACTTCAGGTGCTTTACGTGATATGGTACAAAACCATATTTTTCAAATTATTACTCTGCTAGCAATGCCAGAACCTAAGGATCTTTCTTCTGCTAGTGTTCACCAAGCCAAGCAAGATTTGCTTAAGAGTTTAATTATTCCTACGCCAGATGATGTCAAGAAATACTTTGTTCGTGGTCAATATTTGGGTAGTGATACTACTTTTGCTTATAAGCAAGAGCCAAATGTTGATCCAGAGTCAACTACTGAAACCTTCGTTGCAGGTAAAGCTAAGTTTAATGAGGGACCAATTGCTGGCGTACCAATTTATTTTAGAACGGGTAAGGAATTCAAAGAAAAGAAGAACCGGATTGACATTGTTTTAAAGCATATTAATAATCCATATGGGCAAGCTCATTCTAACAATATTACGATCGTGATTGACCCAACTAGTGAAATTTACTTTACTATTAATGGCAAACGAATTGACCAACCAGGAATTCGCCGTGAAAACTTAACTTATGAATTTTCAAAAGCCGAAATGGCTAAGGTACCTGATGGTTATGAAAGATTGCTTCATGATGTTTTTGTCAATGATTCAACTAACTTTACGCACTGGAGCGAATTGAAGCGTTATTGGGAATTTATCGATGCAGTTGAAGATGCTTGGCAGAAGGAAAATGAAGCAGGCAATCCGGCCATTGCACAATATTTGCCATACAGAATGGGGCCAAAGGAAGCTAATACAATCTTTGAGTCACCAACTGAACATTGGATTTATGAATAAAGAAAATTTATTACCGCAAAATGACATCCATCGTCGGATTATTCATCTGGACATGGATGCTTTTTACGCTTCGGTTGAAATGCAGGAGCATCCCGAATGGAAAAATAAGGCATTGATTGTTGGGCAAGATCCACGACAAAATGGTGGACATGGAGTAGTGGCTACTTGCAATTATGTAGCTCGTAAGTATGGCGTTCATTCAGCTATGGCCGCAATTCAAGCAGTACGTTTGGTTCCCAAGGAGCTAATAGTTTTTACTAGACCACGATTTGATAAATATCGTGCAGTGTCAGCTAAAATCCATTCTTTTATGCATGATGTGACAGATCAGGTTGAATCAGTGGCTTTAGATGAAGCTTATCTAGACGTGACACATCCAAAGATAGAGCAGGAGTCTGCAGTTCAAATTGCTTTAGATTTACAGAAAAGGATTCGGCAAGAAGTAGGCTTAAACTCGTCTTTTGGCGTTTCCTATAATAAGTTTTTAGCTAAAATGGGATCAGAATACGCCAAACCGTTTGGTCGAACCGTAATTTTGCCTAGTGAAGTGCAGAACTTTTTAGCAATGCAAAAGATTGAGAAGTTTCCTGGTATTGGACCGAAGACGCAAGAAGAGCTGCATCAGATAGGTGTTTATACTGGGGCAGATTTACAAAAAGTTGAGGTTTTAACCTTAATTAAAAAATTTAAGAAAATGGGGTATATTTTAGCCCAACATGCACGTGGAATAGATTTAAGACCTGTTGTTACAGACTCAGAGGCTAATCGAAAATCAATTGGCATGGAGCGGACTTACGAGCCTGCAATTTATACTGAGGATGAAGCCCTAACCAATATTCGTAACTATTGCAATCATTTGGAAGCAGCATTAAAAAAACGCAATTTTAAGGCAGGTACTGTTGTTATTAAAGTAAGAAATAATAATTTTGATACGGTAACCAAGAGAAAAAAGTTGAAAACACCTTCTGATAGTCACTTAGATTTTTATGATGTGGCTCGTGACTTGTTCGAAGCAACAAGTTCCTTTTTAGATGATGGAATTCGTTTATTGGGAGTCACTGTAACTGACTTTGAAAAGAAAAAATATCAATCAATCAGTTTGTTCGACTAATAAATAAAGCTATTTTTCTGGTAAACTAGATACAGATATTTTTACAAGATGAGGAGATTAAAAATGAGTAGTTTTGATGACATTTATGAAAAAATCTTGCAATATCCTACAATTATCTTGCACCGCCACACTAGTCCTGATCCAGACGCAATTGGTTCACAAGCTGGTTTAGCTAGAGCATTAATGGAAAAATTCCCGGACAAGCGCATTCTTTGTGCTGGGGAAAACGATGAAGGCGACTTAGCTTGGATTAACCACATGGATCAAGTCAAGGCAACTGATTACGAAGGTGCTTTGGTAATTACTACTGATACCGCTAATACACCAAGAATTTCTAATAAGTTGTATGATAAGGGTGACTTTTTAATTAAGATTGACCACCACCCAGATGTTGATCCATATGCTGATATGAGTTACGTAGATCCAGATGCTCCAGCAGCATGCCAAATCATTGTAGACTTCTTGAATGAAGAGGGCTTTAAGATTACCAAGGAAGTTGCTTACCCACTTTATGCTGGAATTGTAGGCGATACCGGTCGTTTCATGTATCCAGAAACTTCAGAGCATACTTTTAAGGTGGCTGCTCAATTAGCTTCTACTGGAATTAACATTACTGAAATCGCTCGTAATATTGCTGATGTAACTTTTGATGAGGCAAAATTGCAAGCCTTGGCAATGGACAAGATGGAAATTGATCCCGTTGGTGCAGCTTATACAATTTTGATGCAGTCAGACTTGAAGAAGTTAGGTTTGACTGATGATCAAGCAAATGTTGCTGTATCTACTCCAGGACGTATTAAAGATGTGCTTGCTTGGAATGTTTTTGTTGAAAAACCAGATGGTACTTTCCGCGTACATTACCGTTCAAAGGGTCCTGTAATCAATGAATTAGCTGCTAAGCATGATGGTGGTGGTCATGCATTAGCTAGTGGTGCTAACGCTAAGGATATGGACGAAGTAAAGCAGGTATTTGCGGAAGTCGTTGAAGTAACTAAGAAGTTTAAAGAAGATCATGAATAATATTTTTATAGATTCAAGAATTAAACCAGCTATTCAGGCTGGTTTAAAGAAGATCCATTTTGAAAAGCCAACTAAGGTGCAGGAGAAAGTTATTCCTGCTATGTTGTCTGACTTGAGTGTAGTAGTGCAAGCAGCAACTGGTTCAGGAAAAACGCATGCTTATTTAGTACCAATTTTTAATGAAATTGAAGAAGATAAACGCTATGTTCAAGCAATCGTTACTTTGCCTAGTCGTGAATTAGCCGATCAGCTTTATCAAGTAGCACGGCAGCTCCGTGATGCGGCAGGGATGCATTTTTCAATTGCACATCTTGCGGGCGGAACTGATCGTGAACGTCAATTAGAAAAGTATCAAAATAATACTCCACAATTGGTGATTGCAACTCCAGGACGTTTGTTAGACTTTGTTCAAAAGAAGGTTTTTGCAGTTGATCAAGTAAAAACTTTTGTTATCGACGAAGCTGACATGACCTTGGACATGGGCTTTTTGAACGACATTGATCAAGTTGCTGCTAAATTGCCGAAGGATGTCCAAATTGCTGCCTTTTCAGCAACTATTCCAGTTAAATTGTCTAACTTTTTACGCAAATATATGGCTCATCCTGATGAGATCGTTATTGATAATCCTAGTGTTATTGCGCCAACGATTAAAAACGATTTGCTTGATATTGGCTCAAAGGATCGCAAGAATGTCTTGTACAAATTGTTAACTATGGGACAACCATATTTGGCGTTGGTTTTTGCTAACACTAAGCAAAAGGTTGATGAGTTGACTAATTATTTGCAAGATCAGGGTTTGAAGGTAGCTAAAATTCACGGTGGGGTAACTGAACGTGAAAGAAAGCGTACTCTGCGTCAGGTTGAGCAAGGACAGTATCAATATGTGGTAGCTAGTGACCTAGCTGCTCGTGGCTTAGATATTGATGGTGTTAGTCTGGTTGTCAATTATGAAATACCACGTGATATTGAGTTCGTGATTCACCGGATTGGCCGGACGGGGCGTAATGGCTTATCTGGTCATGCGATAACTTTAATTCGTGAAGAAGAAATGAACCGAATTGAAGAATTGGAAAAGATGGGTGTTCATTTTGACTTCGTTGAAATTAAAAATGGTGAATTAGTGCCACGTAAACACTATCGCAGTCGTGAAAATCGTCAAAGCAAGAATCGTAAGCTTGATACCAAGCTGGTGGGTTACGTTAAAAAAGAGAAGAGAAAGCGTAAGCCAGGTTACAAGAAGAAGATTAAGCGTGCGATTCAAGAGGATAATCGTCAAAAACGTAAGTTGGAACAGCGTCATGAGGTTCGTAAGGCAAAACGTTTGAGAAAGCGCAAGCGTGAACAAGGGCTTTGACAGAAGCGGATTTTGTAGTACAATTATTTCAGCTTAAGATATGTTTTTTGATCAATTATTTCAAAGAGAGAGCCAGTTAGATGAGAATGGCTTAATAATAGTCAAAAAATGCTCCTTTAAGTTTCATAATTAAGAATATCAAGAGGTAACAAACACTGTTGCAATCAAGGTGGTACCGCGCGTGGAGCGTCCTTGAAGAAAGCAATAGTGTTTTTTATTTATTTTTAGGGAGATTTATTTTAATGAAGAAACTAAATAGTTCAGAGTTTCGCCAAATGTTTTTAGACTTCTTCAAGGATCATGGTCACATGATTATGCCAAGTGCATCATTAATCCCACAAGATGACCCAACTCTTCTTTGGATTAACTCAGGTGTTGCTACCATGAAGAAGTACTTTGATGGCTCAGTTGTACCAAAGAATCACAGAATTACTTCATCTCAAAAGTCAATCAGAACCAACGATATTGAAAATGTTGGTAAGACTGCACGTCACCAAACTTTCTTTGAAATGCTTGGTAACTTCTCAGTTGGTGACTACTTTAGAGATGAAGCTATTCCTTGGGCATGGGAATTCTTAACTAGTCCTGATTGGCTTGGCTTGCCAAAGGAAAAGCTTTACTGTACTGTTTATCCAAAAGATGAAGACTCATTTAATGTTTGGGTAAAGGCAGGGATGCCAGCTGATCATATTGTTAAGTTGGAAGATAACTTCTGGGATATTGGTGAAGGTCCATGTGGTCCTGATACCGAAATTTTCTACGATCGTGGTCAAGAAAACAACGACGTTGCTGAAGATGATCCAGAAAACTTCCCTGGTGGTGAAAATGCACGTTACCTTGAAATTTGGAACATCGTATTTTCACAATACAACCACTTGCCAAATGGCAAATATGTCGATCAACCACATAAGAACATCGATACTGGTATGGGACTAGAACGTGTTCTTTCAATTTTGCAAGATGCTCCAACAAACTTCGAAACCGACTTGTTCTTGCCAATTATTCACGCCACTGAAGAAATGACTGATGACAAGAAGTACGGCGTTAACAAGGAAGACACTACTGCTTTCAAGATTATCGCTGACCACGTTCGTGCCGTAAGTTTTGCGATTGCTGACGGTGCTCTTCCATCAAACTCAGGCCGTGGTTACGTTTTACGTCGTTTGATCCGTCGTGCTGACTTGAACGGTCAACGTTTGGGCATCAAGGGTGCCTTCCTTTACAAGCTTGTTCCAGTTGTAGGTAAGATTATGGAAAGTCACTACCCAGAAGTAATGGACCAACGTGGCTTTATCGAAAACGTAATCCAAAACGAAGAAGAAAGATTCCAATCAACTCTTGATACTGGTTTGACTTTGCTTGATGACTTGATTGACAAGGCTAAGAAGTCAAAGGACAAGACTATCTCAGGTAAAGATGCCTTCAAGATGTTCGATACTTACGGCTTCCCATATGAATTGACTTTTGAATCAGCACAAGATGCTGGCCTTAAGGTTGACAAGAAGGGCTTTGACGCAGAAATGGCTGCTCAAAAAGAGCGTGCACGTAAAGCTCGTGGTGACCTTCAATCAATGGGACGTCAAGATGTAACTTTAATGAACATTAAGGATAAGTCAGTCTTTGAACGTGATACTTACGAAGAACCACATGCAAAGCTAGTTGACATTGTTGTTGATGATAAGTTGGTTGATAAGGCCGATGGCGAACATGCTACTTTGGTCTTTGACAAGACTCCATTTTACGCAGAACGTGGTGGTCAAGTTGCTGATCATGGTAAGATTTATAACCAAAATGGCGAATTAGTAGCTGAAGTTACTGACGTCCAACACGCACCTAACGACCAAAACTTACACTTTGTTGACCTTATTTTGCCAGTTGAAAAGGGTCAAGAATACGTATTGAAGTTAGATAAGGAACGTCGTGAAGGGTTACGTCACTCTCACTCAGCAACTCACCTTCTTCACGCTGCTCTTCGTCAAGTCTTAGGTGAACACACTCACCAAGCTGGTTCATTAGTTGATCCTGACTACTTAAGATTTGACTTTACTGCAATGGAACCAATGACCAAGCGTGAGCTTAAGACCGTTGAAGAATTGGTTAACCAAAAGATTTGGGAAGCTATTCAAGTTAAGACTACTATCACTACCCCTGAAGAGGGTGAAAAGATGGGTGCTTTAGCCCTCTTTGATAGCAAGTACGGTGATAAGGTTCGTGTTGTTCAAATGGGTGACTTCTCAAGTGAATTCTGTGGTGGTACTCACGTGGACAATACTAACCAAATTGGAATCTTCAAGATTACTTCAGAATCAGCTGTCGGTGCTGGTATGCGTAGAATTGAAGCTGTAACTTCTAAGAAGGCTTATGAATACTTGGCAAACCGTTCAGACTTACTTGATGATATTCAAGAAGAAGTTAAGGCAACCAAGCCAGATAACATTGTCGATAAGATTGATTCACTTGAAAGTGATTTGCACGATGCTCAAAAGCAAGTTGAAACTTTGAACAAGAAGATCAATGCTGCTAAGGCTGGTCAAATCTTTAATGACGTTAAACAAGCTGGTGACTTGACTGTCATTGCTGCTACTGCAGATGTTAACGGGATGAATGACTTGCGTGAACTTGCTGATAACTGGAAGAGCGGCAACAAGTCTGATGTTTTAGTTTTAGCTGCTGAAAATGCTGGCAAGGCTAATATGATTATTGCCTTAGGCCAAAAGGCATTAGACAAGGGCCTTAAAGCAGGTAACTTAATCAAGATCGCTGCCCCAATCTTTGGCGGTGGCGGTGGCGGCCGTCCAAACATGGCTCAAGCCGGTGGTAAGAATCCAGCAGGCTTGAATGATGCTATTAAGGCAGTTATTGACGAAATTTCTAAGAACTAAGAATTAATTAATTGTGTTTAAGCTTTTTTTCAAGTAAAATTGTTGACAGGAGGAATAAATATGAGTTCGCTAGATAAGACTATGCATTTTGACTTTAATCAGAACAAAGGAAAAAATGTTTATGATACTCTGCAAGATGTTTACAATGCGCTTGAAGAAAAGGGCTATAATCCTATTAACCAGATTGTAGGTTACTTACTTTCTGGCGATCCTGCTTATATTCCACGGCATAACGATGCCCGTAATTTGATTCTTAAGCACGAACGTGACGAGATTATTGAAGAACTTGTTAAGAGTTATCTTGGTAAGAATAAATAATGCGTTTATTAGGTTTAGATGTAGGTTCTAAAACTGTGGGAGTAGCAATTAGCGATGAGCTAGGAATTACTGCCCAGAAGTTGGAGACTATCCAGATTGATGAAAGCAGATATAACTTTGGTATGCGTCCATTGAAGAAGCTAGTCAGACAATATGAAGTTGACGGTTTCGTATTAGGTTTACCTAAGAATATGGATGGTACTTCTGGTAGTTCCGTAGCTAGAAGTAAGGCATACGGCAAACGACTAGAGGAAAAGTTTGGTTTACCTGTACATTATTCTGATGAGAGATTGACAACAATTGAATCACGACGAGTACTTGTTGAGGATGCAGGGATCCATGATCGCAAGAAGCGTAAACAAGTAATTGATCAGATGGCAGCGGTGCTCATCTTGCAAAATTATTTAGATTTACACCGAAAGGATTAAAATGGCAGCACAAGTTAATGGTGACGATCAAGATCGTCAAATTACTTTGATTGATGATCAAGGTAATGAAGAATTGTATGAGATATTATTTACTTTTCATTCAGATGATTATGACAAATCTTACGTGCTTCTTTATCCAGCCGCTGTTGGCGATGATGAAGATATTGAGGTGCAAGCTTTCAGTTATGATGCCGATGATGCCGGCGATGTAACAAGTAGCGATTTGCATGAGATTGAATCTGATGATGAGTGGGACATGGTCCAGGGAGTTTTAAATACTTTCTTAGATGATGATCGCTTGAGTGGTAAATAATAAAAAGAGGACTGGCTGTGGCTGGTCCTTTTTGTTAGTTTTAGAAAAAAGATAAAAATGAACAAGAAAATATTAGAGATTTTAGAATTTGGCGAAATTACTAAGCGCTTGAGTAAATTAGCGATTACTGGTCCCGCTAAAAAAGAAGCGGAGGAATTATTACCTAGTGGTGATTTTGAACAAGTACAAAATGAGTTAAAGCAGACTTTAGCTTTGACTAATTTGCTACGAATTAAGGGACAACTTCCTTTAACGGACTTTCAGGACGTACGTCCAAGTACTAAACGTTTAAGCGTGAAAGCTAATTTAAATGCTAAGGAATTAGGTAATTTATTATTAGTATTAAGTTTAGCTCATGAAATTAATGACTTTTTGGCAGAAATAGATCCAAACAAACTGGATTTAACTGCAATTGATGAAATTTTAGATCAATTAGATGTGCCGGATCTTTTATTTAGAGAATTAAAGAAATCAGTTGATTATGATGGTGAGGTATTAGATACAGCCTCACATGAACTAGCTCGTTTGCGTCATGATATACGTTCTAATGAAGAGGAAATTAAGAATAAGATGGATGCTTATACTAAGGGCAATAGTAGTAAGTATTTATCTGAGCAAATTGTGACTATTCGTGATGAACGCTATGTTATTCCAGTTAAGCAAGAATATCGGGCAAAATTTGGTGGGGTAGTTCATGATCAAAGTGCCAGTGGTCAAACACTGTTTATAGAGCCGGAAGCCGTTTTAAACCTTAATAACCGCCAACAGAATTTAATTGCTCAAGAAAAACAAGAAATTCGTAATATTTTGAAGCACTTATCTAATTTGGCTCGTGAAGAAATTACTAGTTTGAATAATATTGCGGCTGCATTAACTGAACTAGATTTCTTGCAGGCTAAAGCCAAGTTAGCAAAAGAAATGAAGGCAAGTGAGCCTCGTCTGACACAAGACCATTCTTTGAACTTATTAAAAGCGCGTCACCCATTGATTGACCCAGAAAAGGTAGTACCTAATGACATTCGTTTAGGTGGTGAATTTGATACTATGCTGATCACGGGGCCTAACACCGGTGGTAAGACAATTACCTTAAAAACAGCAGGATTGCTTCAATTGATGGCACAGTCTGGATTATTTATCCCGGCTGAAGAAGGTAGCAAGGTTGGCGTCTTTAAGCAAGTTTATGCTGATATTGGCGATGAACAGTCAATTGAACAATCGTTAAGTACTTTTTCATCACATATCAATGATATTATTGCGATCATGAAGAATGTTGATTCTGAGACCTTAGTTTTAATTGATGAAATTGGTGCAGGGACTGATCCAGAAGAGGGTGCTAGTTTGGCAATTAGTATCTTAGACTTTTTGCGTAAAAAAGATGCTAAGATCATGGTGACAACGCACTATCCTGAATTGAAGCTTTATGGTTATAATCGGCCACGGACGACTAATGCCTCAATGGAATTTGACTTAAAGACCTTGTCGCCAACTTATCATTTGCAGATTGGTATTCCTGGTCATAGTAATGCCTTTGCCATTGCCCGCAAGCTAGGGATGCGTGAAGATGTTGTCAAAAATGCCCAGAACTTAATGTCAGATGAAGATTCTGATATTAATAAGATGATCACCAAGTTGAATACGCAAACCAAGGCAGCTGCTGTGGCTCGCAATCGTCTGCAAACCAGTTTGGATCGGAGCCAAAAATTGGAGCAAAAGTTGCAACAAGCACTTGATTGGTATAACCAACGTGTACAAAAACAGCTTGATTTTGCACAAGAGCGAGCTAATGAAGTTGTTGCCAAACGCCGTAAAAAAGCTGATGAGATTATTGCCCAACTTGAAAAACAAAAGAACATGGGCGTCAAGGAAAATAAGATTATTGAAGCTAAAGGCGAACTCAACAGTTTAGAGCGTCAGGCTAATAATTTGGCTCATAATAAGGTCTTACAGCGTGAAAAACGTCGTCACCATGTAAGTGTAGGCGATCGAGTAAAGGTCCTCTCATATGGTCAGACAGGTACGATTACTAAGAAATTATCTGAACATGAATATGAGGTTCAGATGGGAATTATCAAAGTTAAGGTTAGTGATCGCGATATTGAGAGAATTGAAAAGGGCGAAAGTACTAAGCCTAGACAAACTGTTAGAGCAACCAGTGCGGTTAGAAGAAGTAATGCTCATAGCGAGCTGGATTTGCGAGGTCAACGCTATGATGAAGCAATGACTAATTTGGATCGATATATTGATTCTGTTTTACTGGCAGGACTTGATACGGTTACGATTATTCACGGTATTGGTACTGGTGCGATTAGAAAAGGTGTTTGGCAATATCTCCGCAGCAGCAATCATGTAAAGAACTTTAATTATGCACCAGCTAATGAAGGTGGCAATGGTGCCACAATTGTACAATTAAAGTAAGCGTCTTACTTGCAAAAAGTAAGTATAATAGAATATACTTATAATATAAATAAATGAATTGAAAAAATGTGAGGTAATAATTATGGTTGAAGCAATTAATGATCAAAATTTTGAAGAAGAAACTAAGAATGGTGTAGCATTAGTAGACTTTTGGGCAACTTGGTGTGGTCCATGTAAGATGCAATCACCAGTAATTGATCAATTATCTGAAGAACGTCAAGACGTTAACTTCTACAAGATGGATGTTGACCAA
Organism: Lactobacillus sp. UMNPBX12; assembly: GCF_002553955.1. NCBI lineage: Bacteria > Bacillati > Bacillota > Bacilli > Lactobacillales > Lactobacillaceae > Lactobacillus > Lactobacillus sp. UMNPBX12. The sequence goes on along the minus strand of NZ_PCYY01000013.1, from coordinate 13,776 downwards.
AATCAAGATACAGCTAAGAATTTGGGTATTATGGCTATTCCTACTTTAATCGTAAAGAAGGATGGCAATATTGTAGACCGAATTACTGGTTACACTCCAAAAGAAAAGTTAAACCAAATTTTGGATCAATATACTGATTAATTTAAAAATCAAAAAAAGCTTGAGACGATGTTGCCTCAAGCTTTTTTGATATATCACTTATTTTGATTTACTTGCTTTTTTAGCAAGTCACGAATTTCTTCTAAATAGTCGGCCTCAGTTGGACCAGCTTCTTTTTCTTTCTTGGGCATTACTCTATTTAAAGCCTTGATCATTAAAAATACCACAAATGAAATGATCAAGAAGTTAATGACAGAATTGATGAAGCTGCCATATTTAAATGTAGCATCCCCAACCTTAAAAACGAGGTTAGAAAAATCAATTTTGCCGGCAAAGATCCCAAGTAGGGGGTTGATCAAGTTTTTTACTAAAGATTGTACGATAGCAGTGAAGGCAGCACCAATGATTACACCAACTGCCATGTCCATTACATTGCCACGTGAAATAAACTCTTTAAATTCTTTAATCATGCTCTACTCCTATATCTAATATATATATAAATGCGATTTTAACTAAAGTATATATGAGTGGTTATTTATAGTCTATCAATTTGCTTTTAACCGAAGCGAGCGATAAATTGAACTTTCTTTTCTTTATCTAAAATATTAATTTCACATTCGGTGGTTCGACCAGTTGATTTTTGAAATGCTTCCGCGATCATTCCGCCTTCAAGGGAGAATTCCTTGCTGGCGCTATTCAAACGATCAGTGACAGTTTGGCCACTTAATTCGTAAGTAGTAAATGATCGTCTTTCTTTAACTTTTTCTAGCTTACCAAATTCAGCCATGTTGAAGAATTCAACTAAATCATCATAATCACTTAAATCATATTTTCGCGCGATTCTCTTGCCAGCCCAATAAAGAATTGAGGCGTCATCATCGCCTAAAATAGTTGGCAAAAGGAAATCGCGGTAAAGTTGGTTAATAAAATATACGTGCTCGTTTGTGTTTTCTGTGTTTTCTGTCATAAACTTGTTCATCCCTTTTATTCTTTTTTATTTTACCGTAAACTAGTATAAGTAGAAAATAAATTTTTGATTTTAAGAGGGTTTTATTATGGATAATCGTCCGATTGGATTATTGGATTCAGGGCTAGGTGGCCTATCTGTTGCAAAAAAAGTAATTGAAAAATTGCCTAATGAATCAACTGTTTTTATTGGTGATAACGCTCATATGCCGTATGGCGATCGAACTAAAGAAGAGATTATTGAACTAGTTAGAAAATCAGTCCAATTTTTGTTAGAGAAAAATGTTAAGCTGATAATTTTTGCCTGCAATACTGCGACAGCAATGGCTATGAGTACGATTCAAACAGAAATCGATCCACAAATTATCGGAGTTATTCAGTCGGGGAGTTTGGCCGCTTCACGGACAACTAAGAATAAAAAAGTTGCGGTAGTTTCAACTAAAGCAACAGCAGAATCACATGCTTATGCTAAAGAGATCCGTTTCCGTGATCCAGAAATTCAGGTAACGGAATTAGCTGCCCCTAAACTTGCACCACTTGTGGAGGCTCAAAAAGATCATGAAACCAACTTAAAAGTAGTTAAAGAGAGTTTGACCCCCTTACAAGGAAAAGACTTTGACACTTTAATTATGGGCTGTACGCATTATCCATTGATTCAGAAAGAATTTAAAGAAGCAATTAATGATAAAAATGTTACTATCTTGGATCCTGCAGATCAAGTTGCACAGTATACGTTTAATGTGATGCGGCGCGATGGTTTGTTTAGTGATGGTAATGAAAAAGTCAGTCATGAATATTATACTACAGGCGATCCAACTAGCTTTGATCGTTTAGCAAGAACATTCATGGATGATGCTACTTTAACTTCTAAGCATGTGGATACGGAGAATGAATAATGGTTAAAGAAATTTTATTTGCGACTGGTAATCAAGGTAAAGCAAAAGAACTAAAAGAAGCCTTTAAACAAGCTGGGGTAGATATCGAGATTAAGACGAATGCTGACTTAGACAATCCGCCTCATCCGATTGAAAGTGGCCATACGTTTGAAGCTAATGCCAAGATTAAGGCCCATGAATTAGCTAACTTTAGCAAGTCGCCAACGATTGCAGATGATTCGGGCTTAATAGTTGATGCCTTAAATGGGGAGCCTGGTGTTAGAAGTGCACGGTATGCAGGCGAAGCTCACAATGACGCAAAGAATAACGCAAAGTTATTAGCTAATTTAGGCGGTGTGCCAGATGAAAAAAGAACGGCCAAGTTTTGGACTACGATTGTGGTTTCAATGCCAGGTGAATTTGATAAAGACTTGGTTGTGTCAGGTACTTGCAGTGGTCGTATTTTGGCCGCACCACGTGGTGAAGATGGTTTTGGGTATGATCCATTGTTTTATATTCCAGAAAAAGAAAAAACTTTTGCACAGATGACTACTGATGAAAAGAATGAGATTTCTCATCGTGGTAATGCAGTGCGAAAATTGCTCCAAGAATTGCCAGCTTGGTTAGAACAGTTTGATTAGATAAAAATAGCTCAGTTCGGGTCATTCGTATGATTTGAACTGAGCTATTTTTTACTTATTTTGCAGTAGTTTTTGCAGGTCGTTCTGTACTTGCAAAAACAATATTATTTTCTCGTAAAATTTGAATATATTTACTTAAATACAAATTTCTCACAGCGGCTTGTTTACCAGGTTTAACTTGAAAGTGAATTGAATAAACAAATTTCTTTCCTGTTTGCTCAGTCACACCAACGATAGTAGGTCCAGAAACAATCGTCTTTTTTTCTGGCTGAATCTTGCGATTGCATTCTTTGATTAACTTGTTAACTTCATCAATATCATTTTTAGTATCAAGATCCAAATTGATGTCTAGTGCTACACCGCCATGGGCTAGGTTTTGCACAATGGTAATGTTGCGGTTAGGGATGAAAATAATTGAGCCATCTGAACCCTTGAGACGAGTAGTTCTGAGGCCTAGTTGCACGACGGTACCAACATTAGTGCCAATCTGAACTAAATCTCCAACATCAAATTGGTCTTCACTTAGAATAAAGAAACCGTTGACCAAATCACTAACAAAGCCTTGTGCGCCCATTCCTAAAGCTAGGGAAAAAATTCCAGCACTGGCTAACAAGGTGCCAACTGGTACACCTAGAATAGAGAGAATACCGAATAAATAGAAGAAGATAAGGGTATATTGAAAAACGCTGTTAATCAAAGCTGTGATAGTTCGAGTTCTTTTATTCTTAACTGTGTTATGCTTGGCTAAGTAATTATTAATTATTTTATGACCAAAATGGGATAAAAGGTAAAAAATGAGTGAAGTAATAGCTAATTGCCAAATAATTGACAATAAATTTTGGCTAATTTTACTCCAATCAATTTCAATTTTCTGTATATTTATGTGAGTAGGAATCTTCATTTGGTGTCCTTTCTATTGCTTACGGGTATAATTAAGAATAACAAGACATTAATTGAGAATAAAGGATATTCATGCTAAACTTTTTTTAGATGTTGATGGAGGTAGAAAATGACAATTTCTTATGGTGCTTTAGCAGGCTTAATTGCGGCGATTGCATTCTTAATTTTAGTATTATTTACGATTCCAATGCTAATTCGGACCGCGAAGTTGTTGAAAGAAACTAGTGCAACTATTCAAACAACTAACGAGTCAATGAAGAAAATTTCTGAAGATATGGATGGCTTGATGGATCAAACTTCGGATTTGTTAGATAAAACTAATGACCTAATGACCGATGTTAATGGTAAAATGAAGACGTTAGATCCAGTTGTTAAAGCTGCTGCAGATTTAGGCGAAAGCGTATCAGAATTAAACGATTCATCTAAAAAGATCGCTAAACGCTTTAGCAGCAATCATTTAAGCCGTACGGGTCTTATTTCTTCAATAGCTGCGACGGCATTTGCAAGACGCAAGCGTCGCAGAGGTGAAAATTAATAAAGGAGGAATTCACCATGAAAAAATTCGCAAGTTTCTTATTAGGTGCCGTTGCAGGATGTGCAGCAGGTTTTCTCGCAGGTTCACTTCTTGTTAGTGATGAACAAGTTGATGACGTTAAGAACAAGATTAAAGATAATGACAAGCTTCAAGATTTGAAGAAGAAGTATGACAATGGTACTGAAATCGTTAAGAATCAATTAGCATCATTCCCTAAGAATGTTGAAGATGATTCAGAATTGAAGGATTTTGACGACATCGTAATCGATGACTCAAATAAAGATGACGATGACAGTGAAAATGCTGAAGAGTCAGTTAACGATTTGAACAATGCTGAAAAAGATGATACTGATGCAGCATCTACTTCAGAAAAACCACAAGCTTAATTAAAGTCAAAAAGAAAAGGAGCTGGTCGTGATGATCAGCTCCTTTTTTATGACTAAAATTAGTCTTTAAGTGGTAAAACTTTTAAGTCTTTGTCAGTGTGAGTAAAGGTTTCAAAGCCGTCCTTAGTAACGACACCACAATCTTCAATTCTGACACCAGCAAAGCCAGGGATGTAGATACCTGGTTCAATGGAGAAGCACATTCCTTCTTCAAGAACTAAGTCGTTACCTTGTACGATTGATGGATATTCATGAACGTTTTTACCAATGCCGTGACCTAGGCGGTGAATGAAGTATTCACCATAGCCAGCCTTAGTAATGATGTCACGAGCCACGCTATCTAATTCTTCAGCGGTGATTCCTGGCTTAGCAGCTTCGATTGCGGCTTGTTGAGCTTCACGATCAACTTCATAAATTTCGCGTTGCTTAGCAGTAGGTTCACCGTAAGCAACAGTTCGACTAGAATCTGATGCGTAACCATCGTGCATGGTACCTAAGTCGAATAAAACTAATTCATTTGGTTGAACAGTGTTCATAGTTGGACCAAGGTGAGGATTAGCGGCGTTTTTACCAGCTTGTACGATGGTTTCAAAACTTTCATGCATAACACCTTTTTGAATTTTTAGTTGGTAATCAATTTGTCCAGCGATGCTTCTTTCGGTGACGCCAGTTCTAATTGCGTCAAAGCCAATCTTAAAAGCGAAGTCTGCTTCTGCACCAGCGCCTTGCAACTTCTTGATTTCTTCAGGTGTCTTGTAAAGACGAAGTTTTTCAATAAAAGGTGAAACATCGTTAGTGAAACTAGCGTTAGGAAATTCACCACGTAAGAGCTGGTAGTGGGCAACAGACAAATCATCTTTTTCAATTGCCCAATTATGGGTATCGTGAGTTCTCTTTTTGACATTAGTTGCTATGATGTTCCAAGGATTTTCGGAATCAAGGTAGCCAATAACGTCGCCATCCCATGCGGAAGCTTTTGCTTCTTCTACATTTAAGGCAGGACAGAAGATAAAAGGTTCTGCATCCTTTAAAACAATTAAAGCAAAGATTCTTTCATGGGGCTCCATTGAGTAGCCAGTGAAGTAGGAAATGGTAATTGGATTAGAAATGTAAGCAAGATCATTATTGGAGTCTTGCAACCATTGTTGTAATTTATCTAAGTTCATATTGTCCTCTTTTCTTGCAAATTATGTTGACTGTAGTATATCATGATTTCTTAATGAAAAAATGAAAGAAAATCTGTAAACGTTTGCATTTTATGCAGCATCGTGATATCTTTAAGTGAAGAATTTTTTGGAAGGACTGAGATAAGAGATGCATAAACAAGAAGTTACAATCTATGACGTCGCTCGGGAAGCTAAGGTTTCAATGGCTACGGTTTCTCGTGTTGTGAATGGTAATAGTAATGTTAGAAAAGAGACACGTGACCGTGTTCTCGAAGTTATTAAAAGACTGCACTATCAACCAAACGCTGTAGCTCAAGGTTTAGCTTCTAAGCGGACTACTACAGTAGGGTTAATTGTCCCAGATTTAACTAATTTATACTTTGCAGAATTATCTAAGGGTATTGATGATATTGCACTTTTATATAAATACAACATCATTATTACTAGTATTGAAAACCGCTTGATGAAGGAAGACCAAGTTATTCAAAGTTTGCTGAATAAGCAAGTTGACGGTGTAATTTATATGTCTAACCGTTTATCAGATGAAGCAGCTGATGCCTTTAAGCGGACTGATACTCCTGTGGTTTTAGCAGGTACTAAAGATAATCGTGATGATTTTGCTTCTGTCACAATTGACTATAAGAAGGCTGATACTGAAGCATTAAATTTGATGTACCATGATGGTAAGAAGCATTTGGGAATCGTAGTTGGTGATCAAGATGCTGTAGTTAACAGCGAAAACAGAATCCCTGCTTATGAAGAATTCATGGAAGAAAATGATTTGGGCACTCCTCGAATCTATACTGATATTAAAGACTATTCAGATGGTTATAATTTATACCCACAATTAGTTAAAGATGGCGTTGATGGTGTAATTGTTACTCGCGATATTTCATCAGTTGGTATTTTGAATTCTGCGATGGATGCAGGTAAGAAAGTGCCAGAAGATTTGGAAATCGTGACCGCCAGTGCTACGCAGTTAGCTTCTGTTGTTCGTCCAGCTTTGACTACGATTAAGCAGCCACTTTATGATATGGGTGCCGTAGCAATGAGAATGTTGACTAAGTTGATGAACAATGAAGAAGTAGATGATACTCATATTGTTTTGCCATATGAATTAGTTAAAAAGCAAAGTACTTTAAATCAATAATTAAGTGAAGCAAAAAAGACCAGTTTACTGGTCTTTTTGTTTTAGTAGATAATTTTGTTAATCTGTTGAAGCTTTTGTGTAAAAGTGGTTGGCGCAATTGCTTGATTAGGATTATAGGGCAAAAGCACGAGATTAGTGTACTGACTGACCCGTGGTAAGGACTGATAATCTCTGAAATCGTCTTGACTAAAGAAGCCATAGAACAAGATATCTTTTGCCTTAACCCAACCTAGTTTGGTATAAATCCACATGTTTTTAGGACTACCATTAAAATTTTGAATTTTTAATAATTGATTTGCGGGTAATTTTTGCTGCGTTTTGGCTTGGTTATCAGGATAACGATAAATTGTAACTTTTTGGTTAGGTTTAGCGATAATTTTCTTATTTTGATAAGGAGCAATATCTCGCTTTGTTAAGTCAAAATTAACGAATTCTGCCGAAATAAAAGTTTTTTCAGCAATTTGATAAAATAAGCGATCATCTACACGGACGCCATAAGTGACATTGACTTTTTGACCTGGTTGCACGTACTTCTTTTCTTTGATGCGAACATACGGATTCATCATTGTAGCGGCTTTAGTTTTACCAAAATAAATTCCAGTTCTATTAATAGCGTACTTTTTAGTGCCACTTTTGGCTAATTTATATTTAAAACCAGTAGCGGGATAGTTGGTAACCACGCCATCAACATTCCGATTAATTAGCCAATGCCATAGGGCAGGCGATTCGTCCATTTCGGCCCAGACAAACAGTTGCTTATGTAATTTGTGAAGCCAGTGAATTAAAAAGGGATGCTCTTGCACAATATCAGAAGAAGCATTGATAGCATTAACTTGAGGTAAATTACTGAAATTAATGCGTTTCAGGCTGCCAACGATCAAAATTAGATAAGCTTCAGGCATAATTTTTCTAAAGTGAAAGAGACTAGCAGCGGAAAATGAATGAATCATGATTCTTTTCTGCATATGGTATTTTTTAACTATTTGTGCGATTCTATCCTCTAACTCATAGGACGGATTTAATCCATGATCAATTTTAGTCTCTAAGACAAATTTAGTGTTTGGTTTATTTTGATAATGCTTAAAAAGCTCACTGAGTGACATAACGTGTTCGCCATTGTCATATTGCAGTTGTTTAAGTGCTGTAAAATTATTTTGTGATACAATTGCATGTGTATGAGTAACTCGGAAGAGGTCATCATCATGTGCAATGACCGGAACTCCATCCTTTGAGAGCTGGAGATCGAGTTCAACGTAATCAGCACCAGAATTAAAGGCGGAATCGTCAGCCTGAATTGTTTCTTCAGGATATTTGATGGGATCACCACGGTGCCCTACAACTGTAAAACCACTATTTATGAAAAAGACTAAGCTAAAAAAAAGAACCCAAACGAGTCGGCTTTTAAATTTCATGTGTACACCTCTATCGCATACTTAACAATAGCATGGTTACACATTTTTTTCTATTTATAGTACTATTCTTTTATCAGTAATCGGTATGATTGAAATCTAAAGGATGAGATTTAATGGAACAATTGGACTTAATTGAAGAAGTTACCAGAAATGATGGCAGTCGATATTATGAAATCTCTAATATTGACCAAAATGGAATTGCAGAATTAGCTGCAGATCATGGCTTAATTAAAAAAGTCAAAATACTGCAGCTGAATATTCCTCGAACTAAGGCACTGATTGCTTATGAAAAATATATCAATGATACTTATGACTTGCAGACTTTGACTAATGAAAGTGATTGGAAAAATCCAAAATGGGTAGAATGGGATAAACCTAAGGGAAAAATTTTAGACGCATATAATATGATCTTAAAAGCCAATCGAATTGGTTAGAAAGTGGCATAAAAAATGGAACAACTGCGAATTTTACATACCAATGATCTTCATTCACATTTTGAACATTTCCCTAAAATCGGACGTTACTTGAAAAAAGCGCAGGCTGATCAATCGGTTGATGATATCTACACTTTTGATGCAGGAGACTTTATGGATCGGTCTCATCCTTTAACTGATGCTACGGAAGGTCAAGCCAACATCAAATTGATGAATGGGTTTAACTATGATGCAATTACGATTGGCAATAATGAGGGAATTTCTAATCCACATTGGGTATTGGAACATTTATTTGATCATGCGGACTTTCCGACAGTTTTAGCAAATTTGCGTGAAGAAGATGAATCAATGCCTAAATGGGCAGTCGGCCATATGTTTTTAACTACTAAGAAAAAGACGCGAATTGCTTTAATTGGCCTGACTGCAGCTTATCCAATGACTTATGGTCCTAATCATTGGCATGTCAAGATGTTAGGTGACAGTATGGATCACGAATTAGCTCAAATTGAAGGCAAGTATGATGTCTTAATTTTATTGACTCATGTTGGATTAAAAATGGATCGCTGGTTAGCTAAACATTATCCTCAAATTAATTTAATTGTAGGAGGCCACAGCCATGATCTGATTGAACATGGTGAAAAAGTGGGGCATACTTGGATTACGCAAACAGGTAAATGGGGAAACTATGTGGGTGATATTCATCTAGAACTTGAAGATCATCACGTGATTAAGGTAGTACCTCGCACTATTTCTACTGCTTCGATGCCAGAAGAACCGGAAGATAAGGCAGTAATTCAGGGCTACTATGATGAAGGTAAGCGACTTTTATCAGAACGAAAAGTGGCTAATTTACCTGAAAAATTTGCGGATGATAAAGTAGCAGCCGTTCAAGTTTCTCTTGATGCGATTGCTGATTTTGCTAAAACAGATTTAGCCATTTTAAGCTCAGGCCTATTCTTGACCCCGTTTAAGAGTGGAATAATTACTCAATATGATTTACAAAATGCCTTACCGCATCCAATGCACGTTGTTCGTTCAACCTTGAAAGGTTATGATTTGTGGCGACTAGTGATGGAAATTGAAAAGAATCGGCATTACCTAGACCATTTTCCACTGCAAGGGATGAGTTTTCGAGGAAAAATTTTTGGTCAGATGTATTACAAAGGGATCAAGGTTGATATGCGTAGACGTGTAGTTTACGTCAATGGGCATGAAATTGATCCACAAAAAGAATATAAAATTGCCTGTTTGGATCATTATGTCTTAGTTCCATTTTTCCCAACTTTGGCTATTGTCGGTGAAAATGAGTTTTTATTCCCACAATTTTTACGTGAAGTTGTTGGTAAATATTTGGCTGAAAAATATCCTTTAACAGCGAGAAGTGAAAAAGATGACTGAAGAAAATAAATTTGAACAAGAACAGCCAATTAGACACCCACTTGCTGACGTGGTGCAAGATGGTAAGAGCATTAAGATTGGTGCGCAGCTTTATAGCATCATTGTCAATGAGCGAGACGCACTTGATTTAGAATCTTTGCGTAAAAAATATGATCCTTATCTTGACCAGTATGATTATCTGGTGGGGGACGTTTCTAGTGAACATTTACGCTTGAAAGGCTTTTATAAAGACGGTGCTAGAACCGCAATTGATAAAAAAGAAATGGCGATCGTGGATTATTTAACGGAATATTGTAATCCCGGCGGACCTTATTTTATCTTGGAATTAACGCATCCAGTACATTATTATCAGCATCAACGTACTAAAATACGGCGATCACGTGAACGACGCGAGCGCGATTTTGGTAAAAATGAGCGTTATCATGCACGACGTCGAAATTATCGGAAGAATAAAAATGAAAATAATCCGTTTAAGAAGCGGCGTGTTCATCAAACTAAATTTAAGAAAAAACAATCAATTGCAGTGAAAAAAGAATTTGGACGGCATCATTCATTTATTATTAAAAAGAGAAAGGGAAACTAGTGAAAGATTACCGGGTATTTTTAATTGACTTAGACGGAACTGTTTATCGTGGTAAGGAAACAGTTGAATCAGGAGTAAGATTTGTTCATCGTTTAGTTCAAGCAGGGAAAGACTATTTGTTTTTAACCAACAATACGACCAGAACACCGCAAATGGTAGTTGATAAACTAAAGGGACACGGTATCGAAACTGATACGGACCATGTTTATACGCCAAGTATGGCCACAGCTAGCTATATTTTACAAAGAGAACACAAGGAAAAGATCGGCTTGTATATTATTGGGCAGATTGGTCTTTGGCGTGAATTATTGCAACATCCAGAGTTTGAAATTAATGAAGAAAATCCCGATTATGTAATTGTCGGTATGGATACAGATCTGACTTATCATAAAGTACGAGTAGCTTCACGGGCGATTAGACGTGGAGCCACTTTTATTGGGACTAATGCCGATATGAATTTACCAGCAGAGGATGAGCTAATTCCAGGCAATGGTTCACAATGTGCATTCGTTGCTGCAGCAAGTGGAGTAGAGCCACTGTATATTGGTAAGCCTGAATCAATTATTGTAAAAATGGCTTTGGATAAAGTTGGCTATAGCAAAGATGAGGCACTTTTGGTAGGTGATAATTACGATACCGATATTAAAGCTGGCTTTAATAGTGGAGTAGATCAGTTGTTGACTTTGACAGGTGTGACGACCAAAGTGGATATTGCAGATAAACGTCAACCAACAATTTTAGTTAATAACCTAGATGAATTTGAATTATGATTACTAAAAACAATATTTTTTCGCTGATTTATCATTTTTTGTTTGCTGTTTCTAGCAGTGTAATTGGGGCAATTGTGGCTAGTTGGCCATTATTGTTTATTTTTATGATCGTACAAAAGACATATGAGACGGTTCACATGTCTTTGTTTAAGGTAATGCATAATTATAACCAGCTGATGTTTTATTTGCTCTGGCCCTTTAAAAAGCAGCTTAAAATGGATAATTTCCCTACATCTGCTAATGCGGCAGAACATTTTGCGGAATGTAAGCATTTATTTATTCTGACTCTATTAGTTTTTATTATCTGCATCATAGTGCACTTTGTTTTTAAACGACAAAAGAAAAAGCTACTGCTTAATTTGGATAAATCAGTAGCCCTTATTTTGCTATTATTGCCAATTATTATTTTTCCATTTGCAGTAACCAATTTCGACAGTTTCTTTGTGATTTTTCACCATATTTTGTTTAACAATAGTGATTGGCTGTTTGATCCTAATACTGACCCAATTATCAATGTGCTAACGGAAGGCTTCTTTGCTTCTTGTTTTGCCGTTGCTGGGGTTATTTATGAATTATATTTTGCTGAAAAATTATTACGTAAGTAAAAAAGAGTTCCTTAGTGGAACTCTTTTTTGAGTGATATTTTTTTCTTGATTGCGACAATTGCGATTGGCACAACTGATACTAAAATGATAGCAATTACGATCATTGAAAAATGGTCCTTTACAAATGGAATATTGCCAAAGAAGAAACCGATGATTGTGAACAATCCTGTCCAAAGCAAGCCACCCAAGATGTTGTAGGTGATAAATTTACCATAATGCATCTTACTGCCGCCGGAAATGAATGGGACAAAAGTACGAATAAATGGTATAAATCTACCTATAACGATCGTAATTGGTCCGTGGCGCTCAAAGAACTTTTCAGCGGCCAACCGATTATTTTGATTAATTAATTTATTGAACCAGCTATGTTTTTCACCAGCTCTGGTTGACCAGGCACCAATTTCATAGTTGATACTGTCACCGATTATGGCGGCGAATGCTACTATAAGATAAACTAGCCAAATATTTAAGCCATACTTAGGATTAGCAGCCATTGCACTCGCAGCAAAAATCAACGAATCGCCTGGAAGAAATGGAAAAACGACTAAGCCTGTTTCAATAAAAATGATAGCGAATAAGATTAAATAGGACCAACCACCGAATTGGTTAACAATCGTGATCAAATGGTCATCAATGTGCAAAATAAAATCGATTAAACTCATCTGGAACTCCTAAAAACTAGTTGAATGAATTGTCAAAGTTTTTTCAGGGAAAAGATCACGCATAATCGCGGTGATTGCAATCTGGGCTTCGCCAAAACCGAGAGCGATTAAAGGGACGCGTCCAGGATAGGTAACAACATCGCCAGCTGCATAAACACCGGCGATATTAGTTTGCATTGTTGAATTCACCTTAATTTGTGCGCCAGCTAAATCGATTCCCCATTTTTTGACAAAGCGATTATTAGCTTTAAAGCCATATGCAACGACTGCTTGGTCTAACTTGATATTAGTTAAACTATCTTTTCCCATTTCTTTTAAATTAACGTTCAGTTGATTATCAACCAAATTGATTTGTTTAGGAAGATAGGGAGTTAAAATTTCAACATTTTTTAAAGACTTAAGTTTTTTGACATTAGATTCAAGACCGCGAAATTGATTACGGCGATGAATGATTTTGACATTGGCATAATTAGCTAATTCTAGTGCCAGGTCTAATGCTGAATCGCCGCCACCAAAGACGCCAACTGTTTGTCCGACAAATTTTTGGGGATCTTTAATAAAGTAATGAATCCTTTTTTGAGTATCATCATCCATAGATAATGGTAAAGCTTTAGGTTTAAAGGCACCGGCACCAGTGGTAATCAATATGCTGTGGGATGCAACTATATCATCGATAATAAAGCCGTCTTTTTGTTTAGTGACATTTTCAACTTTATGGTTAGTAAAAATAGTTGTATCCGTTAAATTATGTCGTAAATTGTCGATTAGTTCAGTTCCTGTAATAGAGTCGTAAGCAGGAATATCTTTGATTTTCTTAAAAGGATAAAGCATTTGTGGCTGTCCGCCTGTTTCAGATAATGAATCAAACAGTACGGTCTTGAGTCCATGAAGATGGGCAAATCGCGCGGCAAATAGGCCAACAGGTCCGCCACCGATAATAGTTAAATCAAATTTTTTAATTTTAATGACCTCCTCAAAGTAGTGATGTATCAACTTTAACATGAATTTTGTAAATATTCATTTAAAAATAAGCTTGTCAAAAAATGAATTTTAAGGTATATTATTGAAGTCGCCTTTTTAAGAGCGAGCATAATTCTTTATTGAAAAAAATACTTGCAATTAATATTCAAGTATTATATATTAATAAAGTCGCTTCGAGAGATGCGACGAGAGCTTAAAAACAGACATGTAAGG
>NZ_PCYY01000012.1:0-60306 GCF_002553955.1 Lactobacillus sp. UMNPBX12 | reverse complement strand
AACCCTTCTTTTTTTGTTATCTAATTTCTATTTACACAAGAATTTATACTGAACCTTTTTAAATAAAGAAATTGGAATAATTGGATTGTCTGCATGACCTTCGCGAATAAAGAAAAAGACGATGAAGACTAAACTAATTATAATCAATCCAATTATGATCCAGCTAGCGGTTAAACCAACTAGTTGCACGCCCATCAAGAATAAAAGCAGTCCGATTACTAATAAAGTAGCACCAGGGATATCGAAAACCGGTGTCTTTTTTGGAGTAACCGGTTTGTAGTAAATTAAACAAATCAAAAATGCGATTAAGCCAATTGGAATATTGATATAGAAGACCCAGTGCCAAGAGAAAGCATCAATTAACCAACCACCAACAAGTGGCCCTAAGATCGCAGCCCCATTCCAGCTGGCAGTTAAATAGCCTAATACTTTGGTTCTCGTTTTAATATTTTTAAACACATAACCAGCAATGATATAAGGTAAAGAACCCATACCACCTGCACCGATTCCCATGATAAAGCGAGAGCACAGAAAGAAAATAATATTTGGCGCTATCCCTTGTAGAGCTGATCCCAAAACAAAGAGTAGCAATGAAAGCTCAAAGGTTCGTTTATTAGTGATTTTCTCTCCGATCTTAGTCCAAATCGGAATCGAAATCGACATTCCTAATAAGAAAATTGCCACAATCCAACCCATGAATTGAATTCCGTGCAAGGCCGCGACGATGGCTGGAATAGCGGTATTAATAATAGTTCCGTCTAGCCCCGACATCACGTTGCCAAGCATCAAGGCTGCCGTCACCATTGTAATCTGTTTTTTATTCATGCTTAACTTCTTTCTATGGTATGTAAAAAGCGTTAGACAAAAATTTCTAACGCTTTTGAGTAAAAAAATATGGAGGATACAGGGCTCGAACCTGTGACCTCCTGCTTGTAAGGCAGATGCTCTCCCAGCTGAGCTAATCCTCCATTATGGGGCGGAATGTGGGAATCGAACCCACGCATGCTGGATCCACAAACCAGTGTGTTAACCCCTTCACCAATTCCGCCATCAACGGTCCATATGGGATTTGAACCCATGATCTCCTCCGTGACAGGGAGGCGAGATAAACCACTGCTCCAATGGACCAAACTAGAGGAGGATGTGGGATTTGAACCCACGCGCGGCATAACCGCCTAACGGTTTTCAAAACCGTCCCCTTAAGCCACTTGGGTAATCCTCCATAGCCGAACAGATACTAGTATACCAAAGTGAGAAGATAACGCAAGACCTTTTTTAAAAAAAAGCAAAAAAATAAAGCCTTTCGGCTTCATTAACTATGTAAATTTTTCTGGAACAGCAAATACTTATATTCTTTGCCAGCAATTTCAATAAAACGTTGGGTAGCAATATTACGCCAGCCAAAGTGCTTAAAGAATTCTTGTGCATCTTTATCTTCAGCCAGACACCACAAGTAAATCTTGCCATAGCCCATCTTCTTCAGTTCATTTTCTGCGGCATTTAGCAAGGTCTTACCTACATTGTAGCCTTGAAAATCAGGTTTAACATATAATGCCATCAACTCACCGCAGCCAAGCATTCTAGTGTCACGTGGACGACCATAGCTAACGGCTGCTTGAACCTCGTTATTATCGTCTTTAAAAACTAAATTATGACGACCACTCTCATTGAGTCGTTTTACCCAAGCAGTAGCCGGAATATTATCCAAAAATACATCTGGTAGCACGCCTTTATACGTCTCTTGCCAAGTTGTTTGGAAAAGCTTACTTGTTTGTTTTGCTTCGTCTTCACTAATTAATGGTTTAATAATCATATTTACTTCTTCTTTGTCAAAACAGTCACAGCCTCTACATGTGGCGTTTGTGGGAACATATCAACAGGATCGATTCGCTTAAATTCATAACCTTGTTCTTGGAACAAAAGCAAGTCGCGAATCATTGTTGCAGGATTGCACGAAATATAAACGACCTTCTTAGGTCCAGTCTTAACTGTCGCATTAATAAATTCAGGTGTCAACCCTTTTCTCGGTGGATCAACAAAAACCACATCGGTCTTCATACCCTTTTTAGCCCAACGCGGCATTATTTCTTCAGCCTTGCCTAAGTAATACTTTGCGTTTTCAATACCATTTAGCTCGGCATTATCCTTGGCATCCTTGATCGCATCCCGGACAACTTCGATTCCACGCACGGCCTTCACATGCTTAGCTACACTCAAACCAATCGTTCCAATTCCCGAATATGCATCAATTACTACATCATCCGAACCTAAATCTGCTTGCTTAATCGCTAAATGATACAAGCGCGGTGTTTGCAGCGAATTAATCTGGAAGAAACTTTGAGGTGAAATTCTAAACTTTAAATCACCAATTTGATCAGTAATCTGGTCATTACCGAAAACAAGGTAATCCTTTTTACCCAAAATCACATTGGTCTTCTTAGGATTATAGTTCAAGACTAAACCTGAAACCTTAGGAATCTGGCTAATCTCAGCTGCAACACCCATCATTTGTGGGAAATCCTTAACCCGGCTGACCAAAATAACCATTATCTCGCCATTAGCCTTACTACGACGCACATCAAGATAGCGTATAATTCCCGTATTGTTTACCTCGTCATAAGGCGCAATCTTGTACTTGCGCAACACATCACGCACTGCAACCAATACACGATCAATTTCCGGATCAGTGGTAAAGAAATTTGTCAAAGGCACTAAATCATGTGAATGTCGTCTAAAAAAGCCAATCTCAAGCTGTCCATTATATTCTCGCACAGGAACTTGGGCCTTGTTGCGATACCCTGTTTGCTCAGGACTAGGCAAAGTTTGTCCTACTTCAATCTCATCTAAATGTGCCTTCTTAAGTAAGTTAACAACTTGATTACGCTTGAATTCAAGTTGCTTATCATACTTGATATGAGCTAAAGAAGCGAGTCCCGTTTGAACCCATTGATTCAACTTGATCTTAACTCGATCAGGACTTTCTTTTTTTATTTCTTCAATTTTAGCAAAAGCAAAGTTCTTCTTAACCTTTAAAATCTTTGCACTAACCACTTCGCCTGGAAGTGCATTAGTAACAAATACGGTCATTCCCTCGTAATGGGCCACACCCATTGCTTCATACGAAAGATCGGTAATTTCTAAATCTATAATTTGATTCTTTTTCATACTCACTCAACCTTAAAAAAATAGCTCTCTATTATTATAATACTTGACCAATCTTTGTGCTTCAAAAAATAATCGACTGCTTTTTAGAACCAACTATCACCCATATACGCATGCAAAATGTGGTTAGCCGCTACTTTCAACCTCAAATAATTAATATTATTAGAAAATAGCATAATCATACGCTTGGTCTTGTAATTCGCAACAAAGCAGCAATTATAACCAGGGATACTGCCATTAGCGCGAATGATGTCACCATTAAAATACACTCCACCAAAATAAGCTACCGTCTGATGCTGGGCTTGGTGGTAATACTCGTTTACCATTTTAGGATTTTTCAGCACATCGTTATATACAAACTTCCAATAATCAATTGGTGACATGAATAAGTTCCCTGCTCCAAAGTCCGACGACGTCGTCACTGTCACTTGGTGCCAGTCAACATTTTTACTCATTGGCTGAGGGATCTCGTTTTGGTTAACCTCAGAAAAATCCTTAACTTTCTGGAGCTTAAGTGGCTTAGCAAAATCGGTCTGAATATAAGCATTATAACTTAAATTAGTCTGCTTGCTAATAATAGCTGCTAGCAATTCATAATCAACATCTTGGTAATCCCAAGTATGAAGATGATCATTCTCCATGTGATTAAGCATATAAGCTATTTGCTCTTTCTGATTTTTAAGCGGAGAAGATGGTCGAGCATTGTTAACCAAGCCACTAGTATGATTCATCAGCTCACGAATTGTAATATCTTTACTACCTGAAACTTGAGGATAATAGTTAGATAAAGAGGTATTCCAACCTAATAACTTTTCTTGTTGCAGCTGATAAATTGCAGTTCCTGTCATAATTTTTTGTAGCGAAGCAATCGGAAACAATTGATTAGCGTTAACTATTTGGCTTGAATCAGTGGTCTCCTTATTTTGGACAACAATCGGTTGCCCCTTTTTATCATTAATTAACATTACACCGTTGATATGATGAAACTTCATATAATCATGCAGCTGTTCTTTCTGATTCTTAATGCCATTATCCAGCTTATCCCCCTGGCTGCACAATGAATAAAAATATTGCAAAGGCACAAAGTGCCAAAAAGATGGATAAAGCTCGTTTTTTATGCATAAAGATTCCTCTTAATTACTATCCCAAGCAATGTAATAACTATATTTCCTCAATTGTAAATCTAGTATCTAGGAAGACTCAACTATTTGGTTAATTTTTGCATCTAAAAATATTTTACTTAAATCTATTGACATACTTTTTTAATCTTGCTACCATATTGCTCAACAAGAAACGAAAAGTAGCAACTTTGCTCAGCGTTCAGAGAACTGGTGGTAGCTGCAAACCAGACAGGCAAAGTTTGACGAAATACGTCGTTATAATGTTGTTCGGAAAAATTCAGAACCGTTACCATCTGATAGAGATTCAAGTTCTTATGCTTGAAAGAGTGGGTGGTACCACGGCTATTGTCGTCCCGTTGACTAATAAGTCAACGGGATTTTTTATTTGGAGGAATATAAAAATGAAGAAAAAGAAAGTTTCCTTTACTGAATCAATTATTATCTTAATTGCACTCCTCACTATTCTGGGATTGGCAGTTATCAAGCTTGCCCTTTCTCCAGAAGTGCCAGTTTTATTCATTGTCCTTTTACTTACCTTTTGGGCTAGACTGCGTGGCTTTTCCTGGCAAGATGTTCAAGATGGCATCAAAGAAGGAATTAGTGTAGCCATTATTCCGATTTTTATCTTTATTTTAATCGGCGCTTTGATCGGGATCTGGATTAAAGCGGGAATCATCCCTTCCATCATGGTCCTGGGTTTCCACTTAATCAGTGGTAGTTTCTTCGTTCCATCTGTTTTTATTGTTTGTTCAATTATTGGGATGGCAATCGGTAGTGGTTTTACCACAATCTCAACTGTTGGGATTGCGCTTTTTGGGATCGGAACTAGTATGAACCTTAATCCTGCCTTAGTTGCTGGGGCAATTATCTCTGGAGCTGTTTTTGGCGATAAGATGTCTCCTTTATCCGATTCAACCAACCTTTCTTCAGCAGTTGCCGAAAGTGAATTATTCGCCCACATTAAAAATATGATGTGGTCAACCATTCCTGCTTTTGTAGTTTCATTAATTTTATTCTGGATCTTAGGCAACAGTGGCAACATGGATCCAACTAAGATTGAACGTACTTCACATATTTTACAAACTAACTTCAGTATCAGCTGGTGGGCAATTGTCCCAATTATCTTGATGATCTTTTGTGCTTGGCGCAAAATTTCCGCAATCCCTACGCTCTTTTTAAACATTGCGATTACTGTAATCATGATTTTTATTCAAAGTCCCCACGAATCTATTCAATCGCTTAACAATTTAGTTATGAACGGCTTTGTGGCTAAAACTAGTGATGCTTCTGTTAATGCCTTATTAACCCGTGGTGGTATTTCCAACATGATGGCTACAGTAGCTTTGATCATTTCTACCTTATCTTTGGGTGGGATGCTCATGAAGTTCAACATTGTTCAAAGTGCAATGGAACCACTCGTTAAACATTTAACCAAGCCTGGTCGTTTAATTACGGTCACCATTTTATCTGGTATCTGTATCAACCTTTTTGTTGGTGAACAATACCTATCAGTTATCTTACCTGGTCGTGCATTTAAGCCGGCTTTTGATAAAATTAAGCTTTCACCATTAGCCCTTAGCCGCGTACTTGAAGACGGCGGTAGCGTAATTAACTACTTAATTCCCTGGGGTGTTGCCGGTTCATTCGCCGCTTCAACTTTAGGTGTGCCAGTTTTACATTTCTTACCATTCGTCTTCTTCAGTCTTCTTTCACCAATCTTCTCTATTTTGAGCGGAATCACCGGAATCGGCTTGAAGTGGGCTAAAGAAAAGTAGAAAATAATCATATCAGTAAAAAAGTTCCTAAGACCATCGTCTTTAGGAACTTTTTTACGCAATCTACTAGCTAACGGTTGTGTCATGTTGCAACCAATTATTACTCTTTTCTTGACATTACCATTCGATCATTCACAGCAGCTCTTTTTGGTATCACTTTATAACCTCGTCAAATTCACTTCACCAGCCTTCATTTTTGGGATTGTCTTTACCGTAATTAGGAAAAATGACCAGCAGGCAAAATTACCTTTAAAATCATATTTTTCCGACCAGTGGGATAATAACTTCTTTCCTACTTTTGCTTGGACTTTATTTTATCTCATTGCTATGCCTAATCTGCAGCAACACGGGCATTTTCACAATATTGCCACATTCATCTGGCAATTCTTCAGTGATAATGCCACACCTCATCTTTGGTACAGCGTCATGATGCTGCAATTTTTGCTTATCATGCCTGGAATCAAATCAGTCTGCAACTGGGTCCAGCATTCTTATCGACGACTACTAATCGCAGTTATTAGTTCCGGAATTATTTACTTTGCCTGGTTAATTTTTTATGATCACTTCATTTTAAATGGTCCCGAGGCTACCCATTGGTATTTATTAGATCGTATCTTTATCAGCTTTTTGATCTTTGGGCTCTACGGTGGCTTAAGCTGGAATTTTCATCATGAAATTCAAACTTTTCTGTTTACATATTGGTGGCTAATTGTGGGATTTTACCTTTTAACCTATTTTAGGACCAGAGATTTATTTTTAGCCACTTTCAAATTAACAGACCTAACCAACGACAGTTATTACCTACCTTCAATGGCAATTTATGCTTTAGCGGTTATCCTCTTGATTTACCTAATCTGTATTGCACAAAAAGTCTTTAATATGAACTACTGGCTAAAATCAATTCACTTTCTAGCTTTTTATGCTTATCGAGCATTTTTAGCCAATGTTTTTTGGGATCGTATCTTTTGGCAATATTTTAATTTTAAACAGCTAGCTTTACAAAATATTTATTTAGCTGTCTTACTACTTTGGATTTGTACATGGTGTGCTTCATATTTATCTGTTTATGTAATTCACCACCTTTGGCTTAAAATTAATGGTTCTGTCGGTCCATCCTAATTTGCGCACGTCGATATTCCTGACTGTCACGCGTAGGTTGAGCAACTATATCTGTAATTATTATTTCATGATCATTTCGTTCAAAGACGATTGCTTGGTCTAATTCCGCATTTACTTTTTTATTGATAGTGGTATCTTGATTAAATTTTAAATCATCAAGCTCCCGATCAATAAATGTTTTTTGCGAACTCGTCAGCTGATGATATTTTTCTGCCGCTTCTGGAGTAAAGGACAAGATCGTCTCCCGTCTGAATTCACCTATTTTATCTGGATATTCACTTCTTTGACCACGGATGTCATTGTCAATATATCTTTTTTCCATCAAAATCACTTCCTTTATATCTTCACTATACAGGAGGCGATTTTCTTTAGACATCTTTCTGCCTACTTTAGTTTTTTCATAAGAAAAACTTTACTATTATTCATTTGACCACTAAATACGGTAAAATAGATAAGACAAGTAAATAAAAGGAGTGTATATTTCATGGATAACTTTTCAAATACTCCAGGACGGCGTCAAGTCCAGGATATTTCTGCAGTTAACAGCTTCTTGACTAAGATGTACAGTCTCATGATTTTGGCTGTTTTAGTTTCTGCAGCAACTGCATTCTTGACTACGACTGTGTTTGCATCTGCAATTGCTAACATGTCACAAGCCGTTTACTGGATCATCGTATTTGTTCCAATTGTTTTATGTATGACAATCAGCTTTAAGGCAGCAAAGAACCCAACATTAGGCATCGTTCTTCTGTTGATTCTTTCCGCAGTCTACGGCTTCGAATTTGCCTTTATCGCAGGAGCATTTACTTCCGCTTCAATCGCTGGTGCCTTTTTATCAGCAGCTGGCGTGTTCGCAGCAATGGCCGTCTTCGGTTCTGTAACTAAGCGCGACTTGAGTAACTGGGGTTCATACCTTGGCGCAGCTTTGATCGGGTTCTTAGTTGCATGGCTCGTTAACGCCTTCTTCATTAGAAGTGGCGCTGCAACCTTTATCTTCTCCTGCATCGGTGTGTTAATCTTCACTGGCTTAACTGCCTACGACGCACACAATGCTAAGAAGATTTTCATGACCTACGGCGGTCAAGTTTCAGATACTGGTTTAGCCGTTATGGGGGCTTTAAGCATGTATCTCGACTTCATCAACATCTTCATGTTCTTGCTACAAATCTTTGGCATGGGCGGAGATCGCGATTAATTAATTTCCATACAAACATAGCGTTGATTAGCTTTTACACTAGTCAACGCTATTTGTTTTGCTTAAATTTTATCCACCAACATAAAATTCAATATGCTGTTGCAAATTGTTAAATTCAACTGGACAATAACCACCGATCTCACCATCAAGATTAACTGGTAAGTCTTGCCCTTCACTTTTACCAATCAACTCGGCCTTCAGGCTACGCGTTTTGGTATAAATGATATTGGGATCATCAACATGTTTACCATTCAAAGCCAATGCCATCAACTTCATCATACTAACAGGGTCAGAAGGCTTAACCACGATCAATTGGAATAATCCATCACTAAGCTGTGCATCAGGCATAACTTGCTCAAAACCACCAATTGAATTAGTCATTCCCAATAGGAACATTGATAACTTACCTTCATAAACACCGTCATCATAAGTCAGCCGCATCTCATTTTCAGTCAAGTGTGGCAACATTTCTGCCCCCTTGATTAAGTATGCGGCATAACCCAAAGCTGACTTAACCTCAGATGGTACGCCATATGTTAACTCAGTTAAAGAACCGCTGGCAGCAATATTAACGAAATATTGAATTTGGTCACCAAAAACAGCTTTACCGATATCCATTTTACGAGTTTTATTCTTTAAGATTACTTTAGCAGCATCTGGAATATTATCACGTGGAATGGCTAATGCACGAGCATAATCATTAGTAGTCCCAGCAGGAATAATTGCCATTTTAGGCCTGTTTTCTAAAAAGGCAATCCCGTTAACTACTTCATTGATTGTACCGTCCCCGCCAGCTGCTACGATTAAATCAAAGCCTTCCTTAGCAGCACGAGTAGCTTCATTGCGAGCACTATCTTCTTCAGGTGTAGTTCTAAAAGCACTAGCTTCGTAGCCAGCTTGTTCTAATACATCTAAAATATCGGCCACATTCTTTGGCATCTGTTCGTGACCTGATACAGGATTATAAATTAATCTTGCTTTTCTAGTCATAATTACTACCTAACGTTCTAAAAATTAACGACTTTGCAATTCTTGGTTAAGTAACTTGTTAACCATCTTAGGGTTAGCCTTACCACGAGTTTGCTTCATGATTTGACCAACTAAGAAGCCGATTGCACGATCCTTACCATTCTTAAAGTCTTCAACAGATTGAGGGTTATCATCAACAACCTTCTTAACCATTGGAGCTAAAACAGAAGTATCTGACAATTGAACCATACCGTTGTCTTCAACGTACTTCTTAGGATCAGTACCGTTAGCAATAGTTTCAGCAAAGACCTTCTTAGCAATCTTAGATGAAATAGTACCGTCCTTGATTAACTTGATCATTTCTGCCAAGTGTTCAGGAGTTAACTTAATATCCTTCAATTCAATACGGTGATCATTCAAGTAACCATTAACTTGAGTGTTCATCCAGTTAGCTGCAAGAGTTGGATCTGCGCCAGCTGCAACAGCTTCATCAAAGAAGTCAGAACTTTCCTTAGTTTGAAGCAAAACGTTAGCGTCATATGGCTTCAAACCATATTTATTTACATAGTCATCGTAACGAGCAAATGGCCCCTTTGGTAATTCCTTAGCAATTTCATCGATCCATTCTTGTGAAATATGATCTGGTGCAATATCTGGTTCTGGGAAGTAACGGTAATCCGATGCGCCTTCCTTAACACGTTCCAAAACAGTCTTACCAGTTGCTTCGTCAAAACGACGAGTTGAAAGTTGAATATGACCACCAGCTAATAGAACTTGTTCTTGACGCTTTTCTTCGTAGGCAAGTGAACGACGTACGTGATCGAATGAGTTCAAGTTCTTCATTTCGACCTTAGTACCAAGTTCCTTTTGACCTGCTGGACGGATGGAAATGTTAGTATCAACACGCATTGAACCTTCTTCCATCTTAACGTCTGAAGCACCAGTAAACTGAACAATCTTACGTAACTTTTCAAGGTAAGCGTAAGCTTCTTCTGGATCTTCCATATCTGGTTCAGAAACAACTTCAAGAAGTGGCACACCCTGACGGTTTAAGTCAACGTATGAATAACCGTTAGTTCCGTGAGTGTTCTTACCGGCATCTTCTTCAATGTGCATTTCGTGAATACCGATTCTCTTCTTCTTACCACGAACTTCAACTTCGATGTAACCATCACGAGCAAGTGGTTGGAAGAACTGAGTAATCTGGTAAGCCTTTGGGTTATCAGGGTAGAAATAGTTCTTACGATCAAAATGAGTAGTTGGCAAAATGTGAGCGTGGGTTGCGATGGCAACCATGATTCCCAAACGGTAAACGTTCTTGTTAACCATTGGCAAGGTACCAGGCATAGCCCAGTCAATTACATTAGTCTCCGTGTTTTGTTCAGCACCATATGTTACTGGTGAAGGAGAGAAAATCTTACTCTTTGTCTTTAATTCGAAGTGGACTTCAAGTCCGATAGTCGATTTAAAATTCATTCAATTAGTCCTCCATTCCAGTTGGTGTTTTTTCATAAAACTTGTTAGTGCGTTCGATAAAGTCAGCAGTCTTGAAGACATTACCTTCATCAAAACGCTTAGCCATAACTTGTAAACCGACAGGCATCCCATCAACTAAACCAGCTGGAACACTAGCTGCAGGAATACCTGCTAAGTTGGCAGAAATAGTTAAAATATCATTGTTGTACATCTTAATTGGGTCTGAAACTTCTTCGCCAATACCAAATGCTGGCTCAGTAGTAGTTGGTCCAACAATTACATCATTTTCTGCAAAGATCTTGTCAAAGTCATCACAGATCAAGGTTCTAACCTTAGCAGCTTGTCTAAAGAAACGGTCATATGAACCAGCTGAAAGGGCAAATGAACCAAGCATAATTCTACGCTTAACTTCAGCACCAAAGCCTTCAGAACGTGATTTAACGTAAACATCAAGTAAGTTCTTAGTGTCCTTAGCACGGTAGCCGTAACGAATACCATCGTATCTTTGCAAGTTTGAAGAAGCTTCACTTGAAGCAATGATGTAGTAGTCAGGAACAACGTATTTAGTATGTGGCAATGAAACCTCATTGATCACTGCACCAGCATCCTTCAAAGCATCGATTTGCTTTTGAATAACTTCACGCATTTCGCCGCTAACTGCTTCCATGTATTCCTTAGGAACAGCTACACGGAGACCCTTAACATCTTGACCGATAAACTTGGTAAAGTCAGGTACTTCACGGGTTGAAACAGTTGAGTCATGCTCATCTGCACCAGCAATTACGTTTAATACTTCAGCTGAATCCTTAACGCGCTTAGTCATTACACCAATTTGATCAAGTGAAGAACCAAATGCGATAAGACCCCAACGTGATACACGACCGTAAGTTGGCTTAATACCAAAAATACCGTTAAATGCGGCTGGTTGACGAATTGAACCACCAGTATCTGAACCAAGTGCTGCTACAACTTGACCACTAGCAACTGCAGCTGCTGAACCACCAGATGAACCACCAGGAACTTTATCTAAATTCCATGGGTTGTGAGTAGCACCATAATATGAGTGTTCAGTTGATGAACCCATGGCAAATTCATCCATGTTGGTCTTACCTACAAAGGTTACGCCAGCCTTCTTAAGCTTAGAAATAACTGTTGCATCATACATTGGCATGTAGTTGTACAAAATGTGACTAGCAGCAGTTGTCTTAATCCCGTTAGTGATGATGTTATCCTTAATTGCGATTGGAATACCTGCTAACTTACTCTTGGAGTAGTCAAGGTTATCTGCAGGCTTAGCATCATCTAAAACAGTGATCCAAGCATTTAACTTCTTATCTGTATCCTTAATGTTTGCCACAGTGTCTTTAGCTAACTTATCTGCTGACAAGTCACCGCTGGCAAGCTTTTTGTTTAATGAATCAATATTTTCGTTTAAGTAATTCATTACTCGTCCTCATCCTTATTAATAATTACAGGAACCTTAATGTAGCCGTTTGCCTTTTCAGGAACGTTAGCCATCAATGTTTCTCTGTCTTGTCCTTGCCAGTGTTCAGGTTTATCTTCTCTGAAGACAGTATCACGATCAACAACTTGAACTGTTTCATCAACACCCTCAGTATCAACTTCACTAAGTTGATCAGCCATATTGATAATTGATCCCATTTGATCAGTAAATTTATCTAATTCTTCTTCATTAAACGTAAGTCGCGAAAGAGTCGCAACGTGTTTAATGGTATCTTTTGTGATTTCCACGCAAATACCTCCTATTCGCCGCCATAAACATGGACTTGATAATCACTATCGCCGGTTTCTTTTGCAACTAAAGCTTGTACATCATCTACTGAACCAATTTTGATTTCAATTGGGATATTGCCAGACAAGTACTTTTTAGCTGACGACAAAACCAAACGGGTAAAACTTTGAATTTGTTCATAGCCATAAAATTGCGTTGTTACGGAAATGTTTTCTTGTGAAAGCTTACCGTTTGTATAACGCAAAGTTGCCGTTACCCCACTAATATTAGGGAAGTAGTTTTGAATAGCCGTCTTGAAATCATTGAAGTGCGATGCATCATCACTGTTAATTGCTTTTTCACTACCAGTTGTCGGTAAAACTTGCATTTTTTCCGACATGGATTTCCATTTAGATATTTTACTACTATTAGCGGCCGCTGTCCCGTAAGCGAAGTAAGTTCCACCAACTAATGAATCTTTTCCAGTCTTGGAGAATAAACCAATCGTAATCGGAATATTCTTTAAAGCTTTCTTCTTACGCAAGCGAGCAACAATTTCATTAGCTATTTTTTCACCTTGAGCTTTTTGCTCAGCACGTGAAATAGTAGTTTGAAATTCTGCACCGTTACGCTTTTTCTGATAATAATCAACCGAATTCATGGCTAAGCCCAAGCTCATACCACCTAAATTATACTTGGAACCAGATCCAGTCAAATAATCTTGTTCGATAATTTCTTCCAAATAAATTGGATTACGCGTATCGGTTCCGGTCTTACCATTATTTACTGGGTTTAAACCATCAGGATTTGATTTGGATTTACGCATTAACCAATCAGTTACAGTTGAGGTATCCAAATATTGTCCTTCTTGGAAGACGTATTGATTAGGCGAAAATTGATTCTTAGAAATTTGAATCAGCCCTCGCTCTAATTCACGCGTATCAACAGAATTATCATTATCAGTAGCTGTTAATCCTGCAATCGGACTAATATTATAGCGACCATTTTTCATTAAAACGGTATAGCCATTCGTTCCCGTGTTAGTAGTTTGATAGCTTTTTTTCTTAGTGGTTGAAGTGTTTGTCGCATTATTTGCTAAACTAGAATCCTTCAACTTACCACAACCACTTAGAGTAAGCGCGATTCCAGCTAAAGCCATTACTTGCAAATATTTTTTCACAATAATTGTCCTTTATTCAATTTGTGCAATTGCTTCTTCTTCAGTCAAAAGTGGTACGCCTAAAGTCTGCGCTTTAGTATACTTAGAACCAGCATCTTTGCCATAAATCACGTAATCGGTCTTATGCGAAACTGAACCCGTAACTTTGGCACCTAAAGCTTGTAATTTTTTCGTAAACTCACTTCTAGTATAATGCTCTAATTTACCTGTTAGCACTACAGTCTTATCCTTAAATGGATTATCTTCAATTTCTGCAGGCTCATCTGCACCTAGGTAATCCATATTCAGGCCGCTCTCACGCAGCTCATCAATTACCTTCTGTGCTTCTGGTTGAGCAAAATATGTTGTCATTGATTCCGCGATCGTCATGCCTATTGTATCGATAGAAGCTATTTCTTGCACGTCTAGAGACATAATCTTTGCCAGATTTTTAAACTTTTGAGCAATTAAGCGTGCTGCTTTGGCCCCAACATGGTCAATTCCCAATCCAGTAATCAATAATTCAACTGAGTTTTGCTTTGAATTGTCTAAGGCAGTTAACAAATTATTGATCGATTTTTCCTTAAAATGATCGAGTTGTGCTAAATCATCTGCAGTTAAGTGATAAAGATCAGCCACATTATGCACTAAATCTTTAGCAATCAATTGTTTAACGATCTTTGGCCCCAAACCGGCAATGTTCATAGCTGGTCGAGAAGCAAAGTGCGTAATGCCCTCCTCAACTTGAGCTGGACAAGATGGATTGATGCAGCGCAAAGCTACTTCATCTTCTAGGTGAACTAATTTTTGCCCACAGGATGGACAAGTCGTTGGAATCTGATAAGCTACAGAATCTGCCGGTCTTTTAGCCATGACGACTTCAGAGATTTCTGGAATAATATCGCCTGCTTTATGCAGTTTAACGGTATCACCAATCCTGATGCCTTTTTCATTCAAATAATCTGGGTTGTGCAATGAAGCCCTAGCTACAGTTGTACCAGCTAGTTGCACCGGATCCATGACCGCAGTTGGAGTAACTACTCCGGTACGGCCGACAGTCCAAACGATATCCCGCACTACAGTTTCTTGTTCTTCAGGTGGAAATTTATAAGCAATTTCCCAGCGAGGCACCTTAACAGTGTTGCCGAGCTCTTGTTCAATTCCTAGATCATCAATTTTTAACACAATGCCATCAATACCATATGTTAGGCTGTTTCGTTTAGCTGTGTATTCATCGATAAAGGCAAAAACTTCATCTAATGTTTTTAACTTACGACCGGTTTCATTGGTATGAAAGCCTAAATCATGCATTTTTTGAATTGCTTGGTGCTGACTAGTAATTTCTTCAGGCGGATTAACCCAAGTATAAATAAAGGTACTAAGTTGACGCTTCTTGGTAACTTTAGGATCAAGTTGACGCAAAGAACCCGCTGCAGCATTACGTGGATTAGCAAAAACTGCTAGACCTTGCTCTTCTCTTTCTGCATTCAACTTGGCAAAAGCTTCCTTGCCCATGTAACATTCACCGCGCACTTCAGTTGTTAACGGTTCAGACAAAGTCTGTGGAATATCACTAATATACTTAGCATTAGCTGTTACATCTTCACCAACATAACCGTTACCCCGCGTTGAGGCACGAACCAACTTACCATTTTCATATTCAAGCGATAGTGATAAGCCATCGATCTTTAATTCCACGTTATATTCAACTAGATGACCAACTAATTTTTGCATCCGTTGATCAAAATCCTTCAGTTCAGCTTTGGAAAAGACGTCCCCCATTGACAGCATTGGAATCGGGTGCTCTACCTTGGTAAAATCACTATCAATCTGTCCCCCAACTCTTTGGGTAATGGAGTCGGGTGTCACAATCTCTGGAAATTCTTTTTCTAATTCAAGCAAGCGGTTGTAGCTTTGGTCGTAAACATTGTCTTCAACCTCAGGCGCGTCCTTAGAGTAATAGGCCTCAGCCCATTCATTAAGCTGTTTTCTAAGTGAAGCCGCTTCTTTTTTAGCTTCATCAAGAGTAATTTCTGCCATTTTTCCCTCCTGATCCAAATCAATCTTTCTTTAATTATACCTTCTTAATTGGCGCAAAGGCAGCCAAAAGCCGTTTGATTCCTTTACCAGGGAAAGCAATATCCAGCTCCATATCTTCACCAGTGCCGTTAACTTTAGTTACAACACCATGTCCCCAAGCTTTATGCTCGACTTGGTCGCCTACATTCCAGCCCTTCTTTTCAGCACCGATAGCGCCTGAAGCTTTCTTAGCAGTATAAACTTCAGCGCGAGCTCGTTCGGCTTTGCGAGCAAATGGTGCCATCCGCTTCTCAAAGCTAGATTGGATAAAGCTGCTTTGTAATTTTTCATTTTCTTCTTTGTGCAGATCCTGTTCATCAATTTCGTCCAAGAATCTTGAAGGCGGATTATTTTGCATTCTGCCATACATCATCCGTGAGTAAGCATTAGTTAAAAACAGTTCTTGCTTAGCCCGAGTAATTCCCACGTAAGCTAGGCGCCGCTCTTCTTCTAATTCATTGTCATCCATCATTGCACGTTGCAACGGGAAAAGCCCATCTTCCATGCCAATTAAGAAAACCACTGGGAATTCTAGTCCCTTAGCTGCATGTAAAGTCATTAAAGCTACTTGATTGTCATCTTCATCAAGATCATCTTGATCGCTAAGTAGAGATACTTCAGCCAAGAAGTCGCTTAATGGATTAGACTCATCTTCTTCGGGCTCATAATGATCATCAAAACGCTTAGTAACTGACAAGAATTCATCCAAGTTTTCTAAACGCGTTTCTGATTCAATTGTATTTTCAGCTCGCAAGGCATCGGTATAATCAAAATCAGTTAAGATTTTTTCAGTTAAACCAGTTACTGTACCATTTTGAGCATAAGTAATTGCATCACGTAATTTAGTACCAAAATCGCTTAATTTCTTGGCTGCTCTAGTATTAATTGAACTTTCAGCCACATGTCCCATCGCATCTAAAATGTTGTAGTGATTTTCATCCGCAAATGTTAACAACTTATCCACAGTAGCGGCACCGATTCCCCGCTTTGGAGTATTAATAATTCGGTTCATACTCATCGTATCAGCTGGATTAGCAACTAACTTCAAGTAAGCCATCACATCTTTAATTTCTTTGCGGTCATAGAATTTATGTCCACCAACGATTTGATAAGGAATATTGCTTTTAACGAAAGCTTCTTCGACTGTTCTAGACTGAGCATTAGTCCGATAAAGAATTGCGAAATCTTTATAAGCCCGTTTTTTATCTTTAACTTCTTCTTGGATCTTTGAAATGATGTAGTGAGCTTCATCATCACCGCTTTGGGCTTGATAGTAGGTTACCTTTTGCCCATCACCTTGATCAGTCCACAAGTTCTTAGCCTTCCGGTTCTGGTTATTTTTGATGACCGAGTTAGCTGCGGATAAAATGTGACCAGTAGACCGGTAATTTTGTTCTAGCTTCACAGTCTTAACATCATATTTCTTGTAATCCTGCTCAAAATTCATGATGTTTTCCATATTAGCACCGCGCCAGCCATAGATTGACTGATCGGCATCCCCAACTACACAAATATTCTTGTATTGTGCAGCCAAAGCATGACAGAGTTCATATTGAGCCTGGTTAGTATCCTGATACTCGTCAACTAAAAGATAACGGAACTTGTTTTGATAATAGTGCAAAACTTCGCTATCTTTTTTAAACAAAACTAGGGTCTGCATAATCAAATCATCAAAGTCCATAATTTGATCACGGCGCAATCTACGTTGATATTCTTCATACACCTTAGCCGCCATCTTCTCAAATGGTGACGATGCACTCTGCATAAAAGCTTCAGGATCCAGCAAGTCATTCTTGCCATTAGAAATCGCGGCTAAAATACCGCGTGGATCATACATCTTAGGATTGATATTCAAGTCTTTTTCAATATGCTTAACCAAAGTTAATTGCTCGGCCGAATCAGCAATTGAAAAATTATGACTATAACCAATCTTATCTGCATCCCGACGCAAGATCCGCACACATAAAGCGTGGAAAGTCGACATCCAAATGTCGTTAGCTGCTGGCCCCAGCAACTTTTGCTCACGCTCACGCATTTCACTAGCCGCCTTATTGGTGAAGGTAATGGCTAAAATATTCCAAGGTGCAACATGATTTTCTTCAACTAAGTAGGCAATTCGTCTCGTTAAAACAGAAGTCTTACCTGAACCCGCACCAGCAACGACTAATAAAGGTCCTTCAGTGGTTTCTACCGCTTCTTTTTGTTGCGGATTCAGACCAGCTAAGATAGATTTTTCGCTCATTATTTTCCCCTTCACTAAAAATTATTTCATTAATGCAACTTGAATATTATACCAAAAAAGCAGCGACTAATTCGCTGCTTTAGATTTACTTATCATATTTTTCAAGATCAAACTGTTCAATCAAATTAATCAGCTTATCGGCATAGTCCGGATCAGTCGCATAGCCGTCGGTAACCAAAGCTTTAGCTTGTGTCTTATAATCTTTGGATGCTAGAACATGCTTATACTGATCGTGGTTCCACGTTGTCCCATTCTGGAATAATCTAGCGTGAGCCCGAATAGAAGCCTCATATGAGTCATATATTTGGAAACGCGCCTTCACGGTAACCCACTTATTCTTTACATATTCCTTAGTTGTCATCACTGCCGAAGTGTTCGGGTTGGATCCTTTAACACCAAAAAGATTGTTGTATTTTTGCGACAAATCACTTTGTCCATAATTACTTTCTAGGCAGGCTTGAGCAATCGTGATGCTTGGCAATAAGTCATACGACTTGTCCACTTCGCGCGCAATCGGACCAATTTTTTTGATAAAGTCTTTTTTCTGTTTTAATAGTTTTGCTGCTTCCTGTTCTTTTTGCAGCTGTGCTTGTCGAATCTGCTCTGATTGAATCGCGTAACGCCTATAATATCTAAAGCCGACAAAAGCAACCATCAGAATAAATAGAATTACGAATACACGCACAACGGTTTTGACACTTTTTGGTACTCTTGATTTACGTTTTCTTGCCATAGTTTTATTCCCTTTAATTACTAATTAAAGTATAACCGATTTTTGAGTAAAAAAAAGAAGTCGCTCACTGCGACTTCTCAATCAGTGCGGGCGAGAAGACTCGAACTTCCACGATCTAAAGCGATCACAAGATCCTTAGTCTTGCGCGTCTGCCATTCCGCCACGCCCGCGGCACATCAACTATAATAGCCTAAATACAGTTGAGATGCAAGAAAAAATATAAATTATTTTAAATTTCTGATCATTTTACGCAAAAGTTTGCGCTAAACGCAGGTGTCCCCTACATTTACCACAACGATACTTTTGTGTATTAATCCTGCGCATTCTTGGATATCTCAACCCACAGTTTTCACAAAGATATAGGTAACGATATTTTTTCTTTTTACGTAAGCCAATATCAGGTGCATAACGACTGCCTCCAACTTTTTTCAGCAAGATTTTAAAATTGCGATCACGGTGTCGGTAACCCAAGCCCAATAAATGCAAATGATAGTGGGTTAATTCATGCTTAATGATTCCTACTAGATAATCATGATATTGTGGTACTAAAAAATGCGCGTTGATTTCAAGATGGTGATCATCCAAATGATAACGCCCACCTGTTGTGGTCATTCGCCGATTAATTTTTACACGGTGCTTAAAAGGGCGATCAAAATATTTTAACGAAATTTCTTCAACTAAATTTTGTAATTCATTCTCATTCATGGATAAAATTTTATTCCAAAAATAAAAATCAGCAAGAATTTAATCTCGCTGATTTTTTGCTACCTAAATATCTTGGCATACATCCCCGCCTGCTTAGGCGTACTAATGTGTCGTTTCAAGAAAGTTACTAAGTCATGTTTGAATGACTTTTTACCATCCATCCAGGTTCCAGTGAATAAGTGAATCGATTTGGAGTCCTTAGAAGGATTACACAGAACTCCATCTGAATAGACATGAATGCCATCTTTTAACACTTGCTCCTGATTACCTAGCTTTAAGCCATACTTATTTACCAGCATTTCAGTAACGGAAATACTATTTACTCCCGCCATCTGATTCTTAGTGTCATATTCAAAATCACGATCTTGATAATAATCCAAAATATCCTGCATAAATGGGTGGCCTTTTTCTGCACCAAAAATTGCAGCTGACAGATAATCATGGTTTTCAAAACCAATAAAGGCAGAATCATTCAAAAGACTATCTAACTTATCCACGACTCTAACATCAGTATCTAAATATATCCCACCTTGTTCATAAATAGCCCGTGCTCGAACATAGTCTGACACGAAGGCCCATTTTTTTGCAGCATAAGCTTGTTCAATATAACGGTTCTCATGCATATCAAAATTATCTTCATTCCACTCAATAATTTGATAATCAGGCAATTTTTTCTTCCAGGTTGCAATACATTCTTCAATTATCGGGGATTTAGGATTGTGTCCTACCCAAACATAATGAATTTTTTTAGGAATCATTTTTAACCTCGCTTCAAAAAGTTCTTAATTAGCCTCACAATATCATCATTAAAATCAAGCTTGAACAAGAACATCAATGTCAGATAAATAATTAACATGACAATTGACTTAAAAGCCATATTGAAAAAGGCAGACGGAATTATATTAGGCATAAACATTCCAATAGCCAAGGTTAGCACCGCAATTAACAAATACTTGGGCACGTCATGGAAAACATAACTAAATTCATAGCCATCACGTACAACCCAGAGCCGCAAAATTAAAACTACTGCTTCAGTAATTAATATTGCAATCATAGCCCCAACTGCACCATATGGCCTATCTAAGAGATAACTCAAGACAATTTCTAAAATTGCCCCAATAACTACTGGCACAGCATAATCCTTGTCTCGCTGGTTAGCCAAAGCAAATTGGTTAGCAAATACCCCGCCAGTCGGAATCATGATAATTGTTAAGGTAAACCAAAACATTAATGGAGTCATCGGAACATATTTATTACCAAAGAAAAACGGTACAAACTGCTTGGTATTTGCCATAATAATTACGGCGAACAAGGTACCCAGCATTACAGTAGCTTCCAGTGATTTTTTCATCACTATCTTTTGTGCCTTTTTTCCTTCGCTCGCCATCTTAGGCATAATGACTAGCGAAATACTGGTAATTACACCCAGAATCATATTTGAAATTCGTTGTGAATTGTCATAAAAAGAAACCTGAGTCGAATTAGAAAACCAACCCAAAATTGGTTTATCCAGCGAAGTATAAATTTGAGTCGCAATCTGTGGAATCATCAAAGTACCAATTGCAATTGCCGTCTGTTTAAATTTGTAAAAATGAGCAACTGGTTTTCCTACATAGCGCCGAATATCAAACCAAAAGACAAAGGAACCTAGCATTGTCGACACTGACATGATCAGTAAATATTTCCACAAGTCAGCAGGTGATTTTACCCATAATAAAATTAGAACCACACTAACTAACTTTACCGCCGTGTTTTTCAAAACAACACGACCAAAGTCAGCTAGTCCTTGAAAGAACCATGAAATATCAACCTGTGCTGAGATCAAGTATGGCACCATCAACAAGATATAAAACCAATATTGAACGTGAAATACAGTCGCTACAAAAACCGTGACTAAAATGGTGATAATACCGGCGATTCCTTGGAAATACCATAACCCCCAGAAAGCATTGGTTAGCTCCTGCGGTGTACCATAAGTGCGCGTCCGTGAAATTGTTCGCATCCCTACATACGACACAGACAGAATACAAAAAATCATCAAGAATTGCACCGTATTGTTCACACTGCTATAAATCCCATAAGTCTTAGGACCTAAGACACGCGATAAATACGGTACAGTAATCAGTGGCACCAATACAATAAAAATCTGATAAACCGCATTATATAAGATGTTTAAAAATGTTTTACGCATTTTAACCTCGATATTCCTGCGTCATGTACTTAAAGACGTTCTCACAATATGAATCACCATGCACCTGGTTAGTCAAATGTAGCCAGTAAAGACGGCGATTAGCAATCTGCTGGTTATCAAGTTGATCCAGATTGCGAATTAGTTCATCCTCTGAATTAACACAGATTCCGGGAGTAATCTCAGCATATGGTCCCATTAGTAATCCGCGCGTTTTTTCATATTGCTCTAAAAAGTTAGTCACAAACACAATCGGTTTGTTCAAGTGCAAGTAATCAAAGTAGATTGACGAAAAGTCTGTCATCAAGAAATCAGTATCACCGAGCAATTCGTACAAATCATAATTATGGTCAAACAAGTAATCATTGTTCATGAAAGCAATGTTAGAATAACTGCTCTTGAAATTGGCAAATAAACGCATTTCATAGGGATGCAATTTTACAATCAGATATTGATGCCGCTTCTTTAATTCTGTATTTAATTTTTCAACATCAAAATCCCGAAAGGCAAAAAAGTTTCTCTCTTTGATTTTCTCCATAATGGATTTATCTTCCAATTCATAACGAAAAGTTGGCATATAGATCCCGATCTGTGCCTGATCGTCCTCAGTTTTAAATAAGTCAGCCAACAATTGTTTCTTCGAAATTACCGGCTTAGCCAATAAATCCAAACGCGGAAAGCCCAGCTTGCGGTATTTTTTTGTCTCAATTGCCATACAAGCACTCATTAGTGATTCATATAGATCAGAGCTAGAAGCAACAATATCCGCATTCTTGTGCCACAATTTTTCGTTACGGCGATTGTCGCGTCGCTTAGTATTATTAGCCATAATTCCCATGCGCTTGAGTGGAACGCCATGCCACAACTGGACATTAATTTGATGCTTGCGCACCTTAAATGGTTGGTGCGTTGTAATTACATATCGCGCTGCTCCGATTTTCTGCCAGGTTTTCCACTTCAAGTGTGACGATGGCCACGGCTCAACTAATGTAACGTTATATTCAGGATGATTCAATTGCAGCCACTTGTAAAAAGCATAGCCGTTAGATCCAGACCTACCTGAACCATTCAGGATAACCACATTATTGTTTTCCATCGTGGTAAATCTAGCCAAAAAACTCATCCAAGCCAAATAAAGACGGAATAAAAAGCTTTTCATTAAAATACTTCCTTAAAATAGTCTAATACCTAAAGCATATAAAAAAAGCTTGAGCAAACTCAAGCTTTTTTCTTTATTTTTGTTAAACTTTATTCTTTACCCATTTTTCTCTGGCAGAATTTAACAATTTCAACAATCAAAACCATCAAAATTCCGGCAATTAAAATGACTAACCACTGTGGTCCATCAAGTTCAGTCACATCAAAGAACTTAGTCATAAATGGCAATTCTACCGCTGCCATAATTACAGCAGCAATGATAATTGCACCATTGAACCACTTGTTAGAAAAAGTATGCGGTCTAAAAATCGACTGATGTACATACTTGGAATTAATTGCATGGAACAGCTGAATCAAGCCCAAGGTTAAGAAGGCCATTGTCAATGCATCCCCATGTTGCAACGATGGATCACCCACATGTGGACCGACATGCAAACCAATTTGGTATGCACCTAAAACTAAAATTCCTTCCAAAATTCCTTGGTAAATAATTGAACTGGCAACACCACCGCTAAAGAAGTTAGACTTCTTACCACGCGGCTTGCGCTTCATAATTCCAGCTTCCACTGGTTCAACACCTAAAGCAATAGCTGGCAAAGTATCCGTTACCAAGTTGATCCACAAGAGCTGCACAGGAGCTAAGATATCCCAACCTAGCATTGTCATCATGAAAACTGTTAATACTTCACCCACGTTACAACTCATTAAATATAGAATGGCCTTTTGGATATTACTGAAGACCTTGCGTCCTTGCTTTACTGCTTCAACGATCGTGGCAAAGTTATCATCAGCCAAAACCATATCGCTGGCTCCTTTAGAAACTTCGGTCCCAGTAATTCCCATGCCAATTCCGATATCAGCTTGCTTCAAACTTGGAGCATCGTTTACCCCATCACCAGTCATTGCAACAATCTTGTCATTAGCCTGCCAAGCCTTGACAATTCTAACCTTGTGCTCTGGTGAAACACGAGCATAAACGCTGTAGTCACCAACATGCTGTTTGAAATATTCATCATCTAGTTTATCAAGTTCAGCCCCAGTTAAAACGCGACTATCCTGACCTTTTTCAATAATACCTAGGCGTTCCGCAATTGCTTGAGCAGTTGTTTGGTGATCACCAGTAATCATTACTGTTCTAATACCAGCACTCTTTGCTTCAGCCACGGCCGCTTTAGCTTCACCACGTTCTGGATCAATCATTCCGACTAACCCAGCAAAAATTAAATCTTGTTCAACATTATCAGTTGTTGGATCGGTGTACAATTGGTCGACTTTCTTATAAGCAAGCCCTAAGACACGTAAAGCTTGTTGCGCCATCTGCTTGTTTTGCGCTAAAATATTTTGCTTCTGCTTATCTGTGATCGGCTCTACTTGACCACCATTTTCAATCCTAGTTACTCGCTGTAACAACATATCTGGTGCGCCTTTGACCGCTACAAAGTATTGCTCGCCATCTTTATTAACAGTACTCATCAATTTCCGTTCTGAATCAAAAGGCACTTCTTGAATTCGTTTGTATTTTTCAAGCAAGTCAATTACATCAATGTTTTGATCAAAAGCAAATTGAATCAGGGCGGTCTCTGTTGGGTCACCCAATAAGTCTCCGCCATTTTCAATCTTAGTATCATTAGCCAAAGTCATTGCCAATAAAGCTGGGTTATTTTCGCTAATACTTTCACTATTATCATGTAACTTTTTATCATAGAAGACCTTTTCAACTGTCATCCGGTTCTGGGTCAACGTACCAGTCTTATCAGAACAAATAATGTCTGTAGCACCCAATGTCTCAACAGCAGGCAATTTACGGACAATCGCCTTATGTTTGGCCATCGTTTGCGTACCTAGTGCCAAAATAATCGTTACAATTGCTGGCAAGCCTTCCGGAATTGCAGCTACAGCCAAGGAAACGGCAACCAAGAACATGTTAATCATTAAAGTAGAGTTACGCTCTGCTGGATCAGCCTTGAGCACTCCTACGATAAAGACAATAACGCAGATTGCCAAAATCATGATGGTTAGGGTCTTTCCCAGTTGATTCAAGTTTCGCTTTAATGGTGTATCAGTTTCATCAGCATTGTTCAACATTGTAGCGATTTTACCAACTTCGGTGTGCATTCCCGTACTAGTTACGATTCCTTCAGCACGACCATAGGTCACATTAGTATTGGAATAAGCCATATTTACGCGGTCAGCTAAAGCAATGTCTTCACCTTCTAAAGTTTCTGCATGCTTTTCAACTGGAACTGATTCACCGGTTAACGCTGATTCCTCAATCTTCAAGCTGTGGGCTTGATTCAAGCGTAAGTCAGCAGGAACCACATCCCCAGCTTCTAGTAAAACTACATCTCCAGGAACTAACTCTGTGCTTGGAATAGTAACGATTGTATCATCACGGCGCACATGCGCATCCGGCGTAGCCATTTCCTTCAAAGCATCAATCGCAGCTTCGGAACGTGCTTCTTGAAAGACGCCTAAAATTGCGTTCAAAATGACCACAATCATAATAATTGTGGCATCAGTCCACTCATGAGCTAATACCCCAGACAAAATCGCGGCAATGATCAAAACAATAATCATAAAGTCTTTGAACTGATCAATAAAACGCATGAACATGCTTTGCTTTTTCTTGGAAGCTAAGGCATTGGGACCATATTGCTCTAATCTAGCTTTGGCATCACTAGCACTTAACCCATCCTTAACGGACGTGTTAAGATCTTTTTCAATATCGGGGATCGACTCGACATAATATTTTTTCGCCATTTTCCTCTCCTCAAAAATAAAAAAGAGACTTACATGCTTGTAGCACATAAGTCTCACGAATTAAGATAAATCCAGAAGTATCTTACTTCGGCTGTTGGATTCATCGCAAGCAATTGCTGTTACTCCCTTATGACAAGTTAATTATAAGCAAAATTTTAGCTATCTACAAGTTTTAGCGAATTGCTTTTACTTTTTATAAAAGTCATCAAAGACAGTAACTGGCAAATGACGCTTGTGTTTACTCTTATTCCATAATTTTTCAATTTGATCAGCTGCCTTATCTGATACTTCCTTACCCTCAAGGTAATCATCAATCTCTTGGTAAGTTACACCGAGGGCAACTTCATCTGGCAAATCTGGCTTTTCTTCTTCAAGGTCTGCGGTTGGAGCCTTTTCATATAAATGCTTAGGACAACCTAATTCCTTAAGCAAAGCCTTGCCTTGACGCTTGTCCAAACGGAACAATGGCGTCAAATCAGCGGCACCATCACCAAACTTAGTATAAAAGCCACTAAAGTTTTCTGCAGCATGGTCGGTACCAACAACGGCACCCTTATTAGCACCAGCGATGGCATATTGAACTACCATTCTTTGCCGCGCCTTAATATTGCCTTTGTTAAAGTCAGTAATCTTTTGACCAGTTGCTTCTACAACCTTCACCATAGCATCAACTGGTTCCTTAATATTAACAATTAAATCCTGATCTGGCTTTTGAAAAGCGACTGCATCTGCGGCATCTTGGGCATCTGCTTGAACGCCATAAGGCAAACGAACAGCGATAAATTGATAAGAATCATCGCCAGTTTCCTCACGCATTTCTTCAATTGCCATTTGACACAATTTACCAGTCAAAGTGGAATCTTGACCACCAGAAATACCTAAGACGTATGACTTAAGAAATGGATTAGCCTTTAAATAATCTTTCAAAAAATCAATTGAACGTCTAATTTCTTTTTTAGGGTCAATTTCTGGTAAAACATGTTCATAAGCGATAATTTCTTTTTGTAATTCTCTCATCGACCAATGCTTCTTTCTCTAATTTTACGCCGAATGTCTTGAATCAAATCCATCTTGGATTCGTATAAGTTTTGTGATAAATCCACTGGATATTCCTGCGGATTCAGGCTACGCTTATATTCATCCCATAAACCATCAAGGTTGTCAGCACAGAATTTTTTAATTTCATCAAGACTAGGTTGATCATAAACTAATTTTCCATCTTTAAAAATATCATGTAAAAGTGGAATAGCAGTGTAATCAGTTACCACCTTATTAATATAGTTATATTGTGGGTGGAACATGAAGAGCGCGTCAAATTTGCGTGGATCTTCATTATACCGAGATACCCAGTCACCTTCATTTTTCTTAGCAGTGTTTGCGCTAATCCGCCATACTTGTTTTTTACCTGGGGTGGAAACTTTGATGGCATTTGAAGAAATCTTCAATGTATCCCGCATGGCGCCTAATTCATCTTCCATGGCAACCAACTTGTAAACAGCACCAAGGGCTGGTTGATCATAAGCAGTGATATACTTGGTCCCAATGCCCCAGACATCAATTTTAGCGCCTTGCATTTTTAAGTTAGTAATGGTGTTTTCATCAAGGTCATTTGAAGCAAAAATCTTGGCATCTGGATAGCCAGCATCGTCTAACTCCTTACGAACTTGCTTAGAAATGTAAGCCATATCCCCAGAGTCAATTCGTACGCCCAAGAAGTTAATCTTGTCGCCCATTTCATTAGCCACCTTGATAGCATTAGGCACACCACTACGGACAGTATCGTAAGTGTCAACCAAGAAAACACAATTCTTATGTGTTTCCGCATATGCCTTAAATGCGTCATATTCACTGCCAAATGCTTCAACTAAAGCATGAGCATGAGTCCCTGAAATAGGAATACCAAACAATTTACCAGCACGAACATTACTAGTTGAATCAAAGCCGCCAATATAAGCAGCTCGAGCACCCCAAATGGCCGCATCGGTTTCTTGCGCACGACGAGAGCCAAACTCCATTAGACCATCATCTTTAACAGCTAACTTGATTCTAGCAGCTTTAGTTGCCAATAAAGTTTGGAAGTTAATAATATTTAAAATAGCAGTTTCAACTAACTGACACTGGGCAAGTGGACCTTCAACTTGCAAAATTGGTTCGTTAGCAAAAACCAGCTCGCCTTCCTTCATTGAACGAATAGTGAGCTTTAATTTTAGATTGCGTAAATAATCAATAAAGTCATCATCGTAACCTTCATTTTCTTTCAAATATTGCAGGTCACTTTCGGTAAACTTTAAATTCTTTAAATAGTTAATGATGTGTTCCAAACCAGCATAAACAGCATAACCGTTGCCGAATGGTTCCCTGCGGTAAAAACTTTCAAAAACGGCATTGCGATCAGCAATCCCTTTCTTGAAATAGGTATACATCATATTAATTTCGTATAAATCAGTGTGTAAAGCCAACGAATCGTCTTTGGCTAATTCTGGATAAAACATTGCTTCTCTTTCTGTCATTAAAAATTAACAATTTCGTTTTTCATTATACAGCCATTACAGTCCATTGGCTATTCTCAAAACTATTTTTACCTCAAAGTTAAATACACTTTTTCAATTGAGTCCAATTGATTTTTAATAGAAAAATGCTCCTCCGCATACCGCTTTTCTGTATTAGCCATCTGGCGTAACTCTTCATGGGTTTTATTAACGGCCAGATTAATCTCTTTAGCAATTGAATCAATGTCTCCCGTTTTAGCAATGAAACCATATTCGGGTCCTGGAATCATTTTATGAATATCACCTACATCTGTGGACAAAATAGGGATTAAATTGTCTGTTGCCTCTAAAAGCACAAGTGGAAAACTCTCTGAATATGAAGTTAAGACGGCTAGATCAATTCGCTTATATAATCCGCTCAATTGGTGTTGAGTCATAAAACCGTGAAAAGTTACTTGTGGTGCCATGTCCAATTGCCGCGTCAAGGCCTTCAATGCTTCAAGCT
Source organism: Lactobacillus sp. UMNPBX12 (assembly GCF_002553955.1). NCBI lineage: Bacteria > Bacillati > Bacillota > Bacilli > Lactobacillales > Lactobacillaceae > Lactobacillus > Lactobacillus sp. UMNPBX12. Next base: position 31,739 of record NZ_PCYY01000012.1, on the reverse strand, counting down.
GACTACCATCACCCGCGATATGCAGACGAATATGCTGATCATCTAATTTTTTCACAGCTTTTAAGAGCAATTCTTGTCCTTTAACCTTTTCCGTACGAGCAACGTTAATAATATTAAAATAGGTATGTTCATATTTAGCTGGAATTTCACTATCACTGTGGAAAAAGATGCCATTATAGATGACATGTACCTTGTTTTTATTCACATGTGCGCGATTAATTAGTAGCTTGGCAAAACGCTGAGTTACTACGAAAATACAATCAGCTTTTCTCAACGCACGTAAATTAAGTTTAGTAAAAATATTGCCAATGATTCCCCTACCTTCAAAGTCTAGATAAGGATCTGAATGTACAGTAATACACCAAGTTGCACGAATTCGCTTGTGAATCAAAGATAAAAATAAGTTGGCACGCGCACCATGAGTATGCACAATATCATAGTGCCCCTCATTGATAAACTTAGTCAGTCTACCTAAACTGCCTAAGTCATAACGACTATTAGCTCCTAGCACATGTGTAGTAATCCCAGCCGCTCTTGCTGCTTGTGCTACTGGTCCTTCTGCCAGCGTTAATAATTCAAAATCTTTGCCTTCATTTTTGGCTTCAGTTAACAAATTAACAATATGTGATAAACCGCCGCCATTTTCTAAACCAGCATTTACATGCAAAACCTTCATCTTAGTAAAATTATTTTCCCTTCTTTTTTGACTGTTTAACTCGCACAACAAACTGTGGCAAAACTAACATCCGCTTAAATCTGCTAGGATTAGTAATCAAGCGATAAAACCACTCTAAATGCGTCTTTTGAAAAGCTTCTGGTGCTCTTTTAACGATACCTGAAAAGACATCAAAACTGCCACCCACACCCATCATCAAAGCTGGTGTTTCGTTCTTACGTAAGATTGATAGTAGTTTTTCTTGCTTAGGGAAACCTAATGCTGCAAAAACCATATCGGGTTGTGCCTTCTGAATGCGCCGTGCCACTAGTTCCAAATCTTCAGTAAAGTAGCCGTCTTCTGCACCAACTAGATTAATATTTGAGTATTCCTTAGCAATTTTGCTTTGTACTGCATGAATTACTTGTGGCTTAGCTCCAATTAAGTAAACTCGGCTACCACGATCGTTAGCAACATCCATCAGCCAAGTAAACAAATCATATCCAGTCACCCGCTCAGGTAACGGCTGCTTAAGCATTTTAGCTGCTTTTACAATGCCAATCCCGTCAGCAGTAATATAATCGGGATCATTTTTTAGAATTTTCATAAATTCAGGATTCTCGTTTGCTGCCATCACAATCTCCGGATTAGCGGTCACAACAAAGGTCGACAGGTGATTATTTAGTCGATTAATAAATTCATTTTGGAATTGGTTAAAAGTTTTATTATCAAAATCAACACCTAAAATATTAACTTTGCTCATTTTCACACCTCATGCGTTTTCTTATCTAGTTTCTATTCTACCATTCCGACACGCAAGTACGAGAAACATGTTCAAGTTTTATATTTTATTCAAACATGATAAGATTGTTTTAATAAAGGAGAAAAAATGAAAAGAGTTATTACCTATGGCACCTTTGACCTACTTCACTACGGTCACGTGCGACTGCTTAAAAGAGCTAAAGAATTGGGCGACTATTTAATAGTAGGTTTATCTACCGATGAATTTAACGAATTCAAAAAACACAAGGAAGCCTACAATACCTACCCTGAACGTAAATACATTTTGGAAGCTATCCGTTATGTCGACCAAGTCATCCCCGAAAAGGATTGGGATCAAAAAATCACCGATGTACAAAAATACCATATCGACACTTTTGTCATGGGCGATGATTGGAAAGGAAAATTCGACTTCCTTAAGCCTTATTGTGATGTGGTTTACCTGCCAAGAACGCCAGGAATTTCCACTACTAAAATTAAAGAAGATCTTAAATAAAAAAATACTCCAATTCCATTCAATTTGAATGAGATTGGAGTTTTTGTTTACTTAGAAAAAGTGAATTCAAATCGTTCTGCAACGTAACGTGCGCGGGTGTATTCGAATGGTTGCCCATCTGCTAGTTCAGTTACCTGTCGTCTAGTAATTAACGGTTCACCTTTTTTAGCTTTAAGAAGACGCGCATCTTGCTCGTTGGCAATTGATGCAGAAATATGTTCCGTCACTCGTCCAATGGCAAAACCACCGCGCTTTTCTAAGGTTTTATATAAGTGCGTTGAAACATCTTCTTTAGAAAAATTCTTTACTAAGTAGTATGGCACCGTTACGACTTCATAACAAATTGGTGTCTTATCAGCGTAGCGAATCCGCTCCATCCGCAAAACGTTCTCATTATCTTTTAGCGCAAGACGCTCTTTTTCAGATAAAGATGGATTGCCAATCTGATAAGAAATTAACTTACTTGAAGGAACTTGACCATTAGCCTTAGTAATCTCAGTAAAGGACATAATTCCTGACATTTTTTCTTGAACCTTTTGACTAGCTACATAGGTTCCGCTACCCAAGCGCCGTTCTAAAATTCCTTCATCTTCTAATGTTTTAATCGCTTGGCGTAAAGTCATTCTCGAAACGCCAAACTTAACTGCCAATTGACGTTCTGCTGGAATACGATCCCCTACTTGATAAACGTGATTCTCAATATCACGCTTAATCTGATTGTGAATCTTGATATACATCGGTTCTTCCATAGTCGCCACCCCCAAAGTTTAGTACTGCTATTATTATAATCTAAATTGGTCTAGCTTGCATTAATAACACTGCTTCAATTTTACAGACTATTTTTTCTTAGCGGTCCACTTCACTCCAAGAATATAAACATTTGGACGCTTGTTATATTCCACTTCAACTTGTTCATTATCATTAGCAACTACACTGGCACTAAATTTTGCTTCATCTTTAACAGCTAAGTTAGCCTGATTAGGATTCAGCACAATATTGTGGCCCTTCATATTAGCTTCACCGCTCAAAGCTAAAAAGTACTCATAGTTCATATTTCCAGTGAAGGTAACACGTGTAGCATCACATTTCGCCTGATCTTGAAAATCTGCATGAGCTAAAATTACGGCATTGTTCATTGTAACTTTTGCTTCATCAACTACTATCATTCGATTGATGGTTGAATTTTGAATGATTGTCCGTGTCTTTTTATCAATATAAACCCCACCCAAAAAAGTAGAATTCATAATATTGCTCCAGCAGTCATCACTTAAATAAAGGCAGGAATCGCTAGCAGACTTAACTTTTGAATTAAGCATATTCATCCAAGTTTGCCCATGCAGTAATACATAATCTACTTCCGAATTATTAAGATCCAACTCCGCATTCGTTTTGGCAAAAGTATTAATACTGCCGTGAATCTTTGAATTATTTACAATTGCTGTTCCTTCGCCTTCAATTGCCAAAGCACAATATTTGTCCGAGAAATAATCAATTTCTGAATCATTCATTTCCAAACGGAAATTGGCATGGTCATACATGGAAACTGAACCGTTAACAATTTTGGTTGAATAAAGTTCCAACGTGATCTTACCATTAACCGCGATAGCTGCTGTATCAGTTCCCGTGCCCTTAATAAAGCAATTACGCAAAGTTAAATAGCCATCAACGCCTACTGGTACAGATAGGCTATTATGTTCGGTAGTTGTATCAATGCATAAATTTTCTAAAGTTACATAACGACTATCTTCTGAAACACTAATATAGCCATAAATAGTCGTGTCTTCTGGCAAAGAGCCTGTTCCCTTAATTGTGATATCTGTTAGTGTGATGCCCTGCGGCAAATAATAATATCCGGGGCCCAGCATCAACACATCATCGGCACGCAAATCCTTTAAAGCCTCGTGCCAACTGACTGAACTGCTAGATCCCCCTACTCTAATTATCCTAGCCATCCATTATCCTTTCATCTCGTAAAAACCGATTACTATTGTACTAATTTTCTTCAATTTATGTTGTATTTTTGCTCATCAAAAAAGCTAGGTGCGATTCCTAGCTTCTTATACTATTTCATTTTAACATTCCAGTAATAAGCCACATTACCATAAGGAGAAAGTTGAAAACCTTTCACTCTCTTATTCAATAAGTATGACGTACCTTGTTGGAATAGTGGTGCCGCAAAGGCATCCTTTTGAATTAATTGTTTTTCAGCGTTAACTAAGGCATTCAATCTCTTCTGCGGATCAGTGGCATAAGTTGAACGAGCCAAGTCAATTTGCTTCCAGAAGTTAGCATTGTGATAATCTGGCGCTAAATTAAACAAACCACCAACTGTCAAGAAATCAATTGGATCTTCATAACTTGGCTGCCAAGTTCCGTAAACAAAGTCGTAATTGTGATTAGTTGTGTTAGATAGCCGTGACTTCAAAGGAATTGACCGTACCCGTAGAGTTAGACCAGGTAAATTTTTCATCAAATTGCTTTGAATAAATTCACCCACGCGCTTAGCATCGTCAATATCTGAAGTAAGCAATTCTAAGGTTAGCTTCTTCTTACCCAATTGCTTCAAACCAAGTTGCCATTCCTTTTTAGCTTCCTTGGCATTATAGGTAACCAAGTCGCCAGCATCCTTGCGGTAATCGTTGCCAGTTGCCTGATCGGTAATAAAGTTTGTGGCAACAATTCCATTTGACACCTTGCCTTGATGCAAAACGGTCTTGACTAACTGTTGCTTATTAATTGCCCGGCTAATGGCCCGACGAATATGAACATTGCCTGTACTCTTACGCTTCAAGTTGAAAGAAAGATAACCATTAGTTGGCGTAACTTTGGTATGATAGCTAGAATTATTTTGATACTGCTTAACAAAATCAGAAGTCAATGTCGTGTAATCAAGTTCACCACTTCTGAACAAGTTAACCCCAGTTGAAGGAGTTTGAACCACTTGTACGTTAACTTTATTCAAATCAACAATTTTCTTGTTCCAGTAAGTTGGATTTTTCTTGTAAGTCCACTTCAAATTTGAACCTGTCCAACCAGATACGGTAAATGGACCATTGTAAACTAGATTCTTACTGCTAGTCCCATACTTAGAGCCTAACTTTTTAACCAATTTAGAATTCTGAGGATAGAATTGTGCACCCTCTAAGATTTGTGGCAAATATGGAATTGGATTAGCTAATGTAACTTGCACCTTATACTTGCCGAGTGCTTTGATTCCCAATGAATTTACCGGTGCTTTACCTTGAGAAATTGCCTCACCGTTTTTGATAATGGCATAAGAATCGGCATCTAAAGATGAATTTTTTGGGTCAACGGTTCTGCGCCAAGCCGTTACATAATCCAGGGCAGTAACTGGATCACCGTTAGACCACTTAGCATTATTGCGTAAGGTAAAAGTATAGACCTTCTGGTCTTTAGAACGTTCAACTTTTGTCGCACCAGCTAATTCTGGCTGATTTTTCTTATTAAAACGGTAAAGACCTTCCATGGAATTCTGCAAAACTTCTGAACTAGTCGTATCTCCATACTTGCTCGAATCTAAAGTTGAAATTTCATTTGTGACAGAGGTATTCATTGTCTCAGTCGGTGCAGCATTACTGCCATTGTTAGAGCAAGCTGCCAGCACCAATGCGGCAGCTGCTGTCATCACTCCTGAAAAAATCCATTTTTTACGTCTCAATCTTCTCACCCTTTACTTACTTTTTGTTTAATACTTACATTTTACAAGTATATCTAATACGGAAGAAATTTCAAATACTTTTTCCGTATAATAGCTATAATCAATACGTATACAAAAATGGCAAAAAAAGAAACGTCACATAGGACGTTTCTTTTTTCGGGTTGGGTGTAATCATATTGCATCCCTCGAAAAGCGCATTATATCAAGTGTTTAGCTAACCTTATTTAAAATGTTGCTCCGAATATTGCTCCTAGCATGCCAACACACTAGAAAAATATTGCTCCTGAAATTAAAATATTGCTCCTAATAAAGTAATATTGCTCCTACATCTCCATGAATCTACTAAATTTATCGGCACTTTCTTTCTCTTTTGTCTTAGTAACATGGGTGTAAACGTCCATGGTTGTTCTTATTGAAGCATGTCCCAAACGGTTTTTAACATCTCCAATAGCTAAACCAGCTTCAAAACACAATGAAGCGTGGGTATGTCTAAAGCCGTGTAGTTTGATATGTCTCAAATGGTGCTTATTACATATAGCCTTATTCCATTTTTCCACTGTATAACTTTCAAGCGGTTCATTATTTAGATTGCTAAAAACCAATTGGTTAGCATTAAAGACATTTTCACCTAATCTAATCAAGTTCCCTGTTTGTTGTTTTCTCCATTCTGTTAACACCTTTAATGTTTGATGCTCTACATGAATTGTACGAAAACCGTTAACAGTCTTAGGTGTAGTAATGAAACGTCTATTGTTTAGCCCCTTTGAATAAGTCCGCTCGATGGTGATTGTGTCTTTTGATAAATCTACATCGCTCCACCGTAAAGCCATTAATTCACCAATACGCATGCCACTATATGCAAGCAGCCTAAACACCGCATATGCTTTAAATGAGTAATCTTTAGCCCAAAATAAAAAATCTTCTAATTCTTGCTTACTGTAAAAAGCATCAAATTCTTTCTTATCCTTTTTAGGTTTGGGTAAAATTACTTTTTTCATTGGATTAGTTTTAATCAGTTCTAGGCTAATCGCATAATCAAGAATCTTAGATGTGTACATTGCATAGCGCTTAAATACTTTAGGTGAGTTCTTGAACCATTTCTTAACGGCTTTATCGCATAGCCTTACATTCAATTTATCAAGGTAGTAACTACCAAGCTCTTTTCTAATGTGATTATCAATAATCCGCAATGTGGTTGCGTAGGTGCTTTCTTTCACCGTTGGTTCATAGACTGGTAACCAATCATCAATAAGCTTATTTAACTTAATATGAGCGTTAACATTCGGATTATATTCACCATTCAAAATGTCTTGCTGATAATTCAAATATGCTTTTTGTGCATCTTGTAAGCTCTTGTAGCCCCGTTTTCTAATTTGGATTGATTGCCCTGTTGAATCATCCTTACAAACATAGATTGAAAACATATAACGTTTCTTACCACTAGGTGTTGTATATTCCTTAATATCATTATTCATGTTGTTCTTACCTCGATTAGTTTAAAAAGCGTGCAAGTGGGCTAATCTTAAGTATTTAACATGTGTGATGTGCGGCTGCAGGGATGCAAGATTGTTAATTATCAGTCAATCAGAATGAACGTGGCTTTAGAATTGCGATGTCAGCAGATGTCAGCATTAAGAATTTAAATTTAGTGTTCCATCATTTGTTATATGATCGTTAATAAATTCTTGGCGTTCTGCTAAATAATGTGATGGGCTTTCTAACCATTCTCCATATTCATTAGTTCTCTCTCTTGTGTCAGTTGAAAGCTTAGATATTTCAATTTGAAGAGCTTCATTGATTGCTTTTAATACCTCTTCTTTTGTTACCTCAATAGGTCTACTAATTAACCAATTCATAGCCACGCTATTAAAAATAAAAGAAAAATTATTTTGCCAAAACTCTAATTTAATCACATCATCAGGACTTAACATCCCTATGAGATATGGTTCATTAGGTTCTATTTCACCGTTAGCAATCATTATTAAATCCACGTTGAATGCAATACTGTTTTGAACTTTATAGTAGTTATCTTCATAATAACGAGTTGCTTTAGAATACGATTCTTGAAGCATTGCTAATATTTCTTCTCTTGAATATGCACCTAATAAATAATTTTTCGAAACACTAAAATATTTAGTTAATGTATTAATATCTTTCTGTTTTAATTGTCGTTTACCCTGTTCATATAAACTTACCGCCTGTCGAGTAACTCCAAGTAGTTTGGCTAAGTCATTTTGACTTAGCTTATTTTGTTTTCTTAGTTTCTGCAAATTATTCTTCATTTTTTCTCACCTCTTCTCAATATTAGTTTAAATATTAGTTTGTCTTTTTGCAACACTTTTTGTTGACTTATAAGAATTAATGATTTATATTTATTTATGTCAACAAAATGTGTTGCTTTTTTTAAACGAGAAATGAGGTTTTATTTATGGAAATCACAAGCCAACAATTAGAAACGTTAAGAATTGAACGAGGTAGAAAAAATTTAACTATCTCATCACTAGCCCAACAGTTAGGCGTGAGCCGCTACACCATGGGCAATATCATTAATGGGAAAACCAACGGTTTACGAACTGAAACGGTTCATAAAATTAATTCATGGCTTACCGCTAACGTGCATCCCACAAAGGAGGTGGCAAACAATGAATAACTATAGCCCCTATGGTACTGGCGTAGTTGAACGCTGGTATCACGATAATACGCTTTACTGTGCGTTTGTTGATGGAACTATTGTAGAGTACGGCTCTAATCAAATTGAAGAACGATTTATAGAGGTTTGGCGGTCAGATTTAACAGAGACCATTCAAGACCTTAAGAGCGGTAGATATGATTTTGATGACTATGAACCTATGGAGGCTTAACAATGAACGATGAAATTAAATTGCATCAAGCATTAGATGAAATGAAAAACGCAGCAGAACAGCTTTACCCACTTTTTAATGCAATAAACGATGAAATAGACAAACTCAAAGAAGAAGACCCTAGCGACCCCTTGACCACCAAGAAAACACTTAAGTATCTAAGTAAAAGCATTTTGGAGCTAGGCGGTAACCTTGAAGATCAAGCTAAATTTATTGAAAAGGAGCAATAATTATGGAATTTGATAAACGTGATAAAAAAATGACCCAAGACATCGAAACTTTAAAGATGTTAATTGAAAGTGCAGAAAATGAAAGTACTGAAATTATAGACGGTGTAACCTATCCTGCATCCCATATATGGCGAGAAATTGCAAAAAATGCTTTAGATTTAGCAGACCAACAAGAATGGTTTGAACGTTATGAAGATAAGGAGAACTAACACAATGGAGTTTAAACTAGACGAAAACCAAGAAACCGAGATTAAAACTTATGTGATGGGCGTGGTCAAGGACGCTATTAAGCAAGCCACTACCACCAGCAAACCATACTTAAACCGCAAAGAGATTGCTAAATATTTTGGCGTGGCTGAATCAACTGTTACATATTGGGCTTCATTAGGGATGCCAGTGGCAAACATTGACGGTCGCAAACTCTATGGAAAACAAAGCATAACTAATTGGCTAAAGTCCCATGAGATGCCCTCACAAAGGCAAAATAAAAAGCCCGTAACCATGGGCGTAGTTAAGGACTAACAAGAAATATTATTACAGCGTGCAAATGAGCTAATCTTAGGTATTTAATACTTAACCTAAAAAAATAGAAATGAGGTAATTAATCTATATGAATAATCATAAATATTTAGAAAGGATGATTTTTCCTTATGACTAATAGTAAGAAAAATAAACCGCTAAAGCAAGCAAAAAACATGGTAAAGATTGATAAAGAGTTTAAGAAACATAGTGAAGATTTACCATTTTCTTTGCCTGAAAAATCGGTAGAAAGTATAAGAAAAGATAATGAAAGACGTTCTAAAAAATACACTTTGTTACGTTCTATTTTTAATCTAAATTCTACTGGCAATATTAAGAAAGACAGTATTAAAAATGTTGTGGCTATTTTAGATAATGACCCAATATTCAAAGGCGCATTTAAATATAATGAATTTTCTGAAGAAAATGAAATTACTAAGGATATACCTTTACTTCATATTAAAAAAGGCGCTTTTATTGATACTTATGATGATGAAATTGCTAATTATATTGAAAGTAAGCAGATTTATGATTATACAGCTTTTAATAAAGCAAGAATTGAGAGTGCTATAAATGTAGTGTCTCATCGCCACGCCTTTAATCCCATGTTTGATTATATGAATGAAGCTTATAAGAATTATGATAAAAAACGTAGGCTAGACGACTTTTTCCCCGATTTCTTAGGCGTAACCAAAAGCGATGCATCTATTTTAATTACAAGGCTATGGTTTATGGGCGGTGTGGCTAAAGTTTATCATCCCTTAACTAAAGTAGATCAGTCATTAGATTTAGTTGGTAGTCAAGGTGTAGGTAAAACATCACTTTTACAGAATATTGCACCGCTTGGGCTATATACAGACCAATTTAATTCATTTACTGATAAGGACGATTTAAGCAACTTAATAGGTATGTTCATTATTAATGATGATGAAATGACCGCCTCTAGTAAAAGTTCATTCGAAGAAATGAAACGTTTTTTAACTGATAATAATTTTAAATATCGCCCTCCATATGCTAAACACCCAAAACAATTTACTAAAAAATTTATCTTTGCTAGAACTACCAATAATAGAACCTATTTAAAAGACAAAACAGGTACTAGGCGCTTTTTACCGTTAATGTCTCATAAAAGCAAACAAAAAAAGAATCCTGTTACTGATTTAACCCCTAAATATGTTGAACAGTTATGGGGCGAAGCTGTCTGGCTTTACAAACAAGCTAAAGACCCGTTTTTACTTTCACCTAATCAAGAAAAAATGTTAGCAGACCACCGTAAAAAATTTGAATATGTTGACAGTGCAGAAGATGAATTATTTGATGTTTTAGAAAATGATTTTAATAACGCTGATTTCATCCCTACTAAACCACTTATGTTGTTACTTAATCAATACCAAGATACTAAAATTCGCAATTTAATGACCAACGTTTTTAATTATGATGGTAGCAAACGCGGATATTACAAAGGTAAACAAGTTCACGGCTTCAGAAAAAGAAAGTAATAAGACGATGTAAGACGGTATAAGACGGCTTTTTTATATAAAGTGTCTTGTTAATAAACGTTGATATACCAGCGTTTACATCACTTTACAAGACAATAAGACACCTATTTTATATAAAAAGTATATAAATAATACGATGTGAAACAACGTGGAACGTATAAAGGAGATACAGGGGAAAGTTAGAAAAGTGGTGTCTTGTCGTCTTATACAGTCTAATCCCTTGGGGCTGTACGGTTTACGCCTGTCTTGTAAGGTGTCTTGTGGTGTCTTGTTGTTAATATATTTGAACTAACCACCCCGCCAAAATAAACCACTACTACGCCAATAGCGGTGGTTTGCTAGAAAGGAATTACAAAATGTATTACACATTAACTACTATTCAGGATTTAAGTTCTGAAAAAACTTTAAATGATATTGAAAGCAAGCTAGGCAAAACAGCACGAAATAATTTTACTCATTTTGTCATGTCATTAATTGATAAAGCTAGCCACTCCATTTATCTTAATGAATTAAGCAATGGTATGTGGTTAACTAGAATCGCTTTAGAAAAGACGGGACAGCCTACCATATTTACTTTTAATGAAAATCATGAAGGGTATAAATATTATTTTGTAGGCAAAACACCAAAACGAACATTAATTAATAAAAAAGATCTCGCAAATTGGAGTAAAGATATTAGCTTAATGAAAGACTTACTAAAATAAAAATAATATGGTGTGTCCCGTTTCAGGGATGCACCTATTTTGTTATCATGATAGTAAGAAGACGGTGACTAGCTAAAGATGGAATTGACATCGTTGATCTTTTAAATGCGTCTGACGCATTTAGGGGCTTTTCAAAATTAAATTGATTAAAATTTATTTATGGAACTGACTAAAATAAATACTACAAACTACTACATTATTGTTTTGAACAAGAGCGGATTTACTCAACCAGTCCCAATTTGGGACTTTAGCTCTACTTATACAAATAAATACTAATATAATTCTCTACCCTTAAAATGACCGTTTTAGGGGCTTTTTACTTACTTAGAAAACCTCATGTAAATTAAGTCATATCAATGGTTAGGGCGATTTTGATTAATGGCGAATTCGCACAATTTAGGGTAAAGAGAAGTAAAGATTTCGGGGCTTTTTGATTGGGAGAAATTGTTAAGATCTTGGCTTTTGAGTCAGATTATTTCCGCATTTTTCCTAATATGGGACTTTTTTTAATACTAGGTATGTAGTACAAATATTTGAGCTGCACGTACTGGAACAGATTTAATAAATACCAACTGTGGAAATATTCAGGTTTATTCAGGTTTTCGCCCTTAAATGTTGCATCCAAAACGGTGGCTAATCGTTGATATTATCACAATCACGGTTAACAAAATCTAACATTTACGGGTTTTTTGCTGAACTGATTCTATTGCAGAAAAAGGCAGATTTTAGGGGCTTTTTATTTAGCCGTATTTATTGGGCAAAATTGGGCAAAATTCAGGCTTTTACGACCTGACAAAACCTGACCAATCCTAACTTAATGTGTCATGCTTAAACCGTAAAAAAAACGTAATTTCATGGGCTTTTTAATGAAACATTATGAAACAATCAGGTGCAGAAAAGTTCAGGTTTCGGGGCTTTTTTCAGATTAAATAAAACCATTGCATCCCTTGTGTGGCGTGGCTTTTAACCTTGTCTATTAAATTGCAAGACTGAACCGTTTTTGCGCTATTAAGTATAGTCATACTAAACCGCTAATAAAACCGCTCTAGCCCCTCTTAAAATCAATCTGACAGCATACTAAAAGCACTAGTAAACCTAATTACTGGTGCTTATTTTTTACTCAAATTCTAACAGCGGATAGACCTTATTCTTAATCTGTTCTTGCTTAAATATTTCAGCAAACTTTTTTAATGCTTCATTTTTCCTATTCGATCCCCAAAATCCACTGTGTTTATACGTATTTACTATGTCTTTTATAGTTACATGGTTAATACAATGTTCTACAATAATCGTTCTATAGGGATGCTGTGGCGTGTCTTCAAGTCTATTGATAGTTAACCATGTTATAGCTAGAACATTCCAATAATAGCCAATACGGCTTTTATCATCTAAATTAATATCGGTGGGTATCTGGCTACCAGACAACAAATATAATTTAGGATAATCATTTTTAAAGAAGTCCCTTACTCCCTTGTTGTGCTTAATCATAATTAATATTCATCCTTGCCTTAATTCAATACCTTTTAGTTATATTTTACTCAAAAAGAAAACCAACGTCCCAAAACGCTGGTTAACATGAACAATGATATTGACTTAATTATACCATGGTTAAATATTTAAGATTAACCCACTTACACGTTAAAAATATTGTTCCTAACTATTTAGGTTAGTGAATTCACTGTATAGCCCTATATATTAATGTTTTTTGCTGTTTCATCTCCAATAATTCTCGGGTCTAAATATTGCTCCTAGACCAATTCACTTTTTATCCATTTTTGCGGTTAAATTTTCAAGATATCACTTCTAATATTGCTCTTTTAATTCATTTTCCAGCAATTTCATTTAATTTAGAAAAACAAAAAAGCGCATTATATCAAGTGTTCACACCACTTAGATACATTAGCGCTTTTTTAATTCGGGTTGGGTGTTCTTTTAGAACTATTGGGTTAGCTGGATTCGAACCAGCGCATGATGGTACCAAAAACCATTGCCTTACCACTTGGCTATAACCCAATACCAGCTGAACTTTTTACTTGTCGTTCAACAATGGAGGAGGGTGGATTCGAACCGCCGAACTCAGAGAGAGCGGTTTTACAGACCGCCGCGTTTAGCCACTTCGCTACTCCTCCGTTAGCTGACTTAATTATAATAACGAAAATCCAAATCAAATGCAAGACTTTTTTGAAACTTTTTTCAAAAAAAAGAAGAAGCCATGACGACCTCTTCTCAAAATTTAAAAATTGATTTATATCTAAACAGTTAATTTTAAGCCTAATGCCTTTTGTGCTACTTGATTTACCAGACTCCATTGCTTGTCATAAGTTGGTGAAAAGAAGAAATCTGCTTCTGCTAAATCTTCCAGTGTCAACTTATTTCTAATAGCTAAGCTCAAAACATTGGCTTGGCCACTAATGTCATATGATGAAAGTACGCTACCGCCTAAGATTTGGTGGCTGTCTTCATTATAAACAACAGCAATATAGCAAGTAGGATTATCTTTTTCAGGAATATAGTCTGGACGAAGATAACTCTTTAAGACTGTTTCTTTTGCATTAATTCCTGCTCGCTTGGCATTCTTTTCACTGAGTCCTGTTGTTACTGCATGTAAATCAAAAGCTTCAAGCAATTGTGCACCAACTAAGCCCTTAAAGACACGTTCTGGCTTGTCTTCAAATAAGTGCTCAACAACATATTGAGCCTCATGCCGTGCAGCAATGGCAGATGGCATCGGTACTCTTCTGTTAGCTGGAATGCTAAATGGGAAGATTGCATCCCCAATTGCATAGACATCCTTTACATTGGTTCTAAAGTAATTGTCTACCTTAATGTAGCCATTGTCATAAAGATCGATCGTGTTTTTCAACCAATCAGTATTTGGCTTAATACCAACTGTAATAATGACACAATCAGCAGTAATATCACCCTTATCAGTCTGAACTGCATTGACCTTTCCATTGCCAACAAAGCCAGTAACTTTAGTGTTCATAGCCAGGTTAACACCATGATCAGTCAATTCTTTTTCAAATAAGCTAGTATAAGTATCATTCAAATAATTTTCTAGTGGTTTTTGCCCACCGTCAATTAAAGTAACATTCTTGCCTGCTTTAGCGAAAACCTCGGCAGCTGCAATTCCGTTACCAGCACCAATAACTGCAACATTTTTAATAGCTTCATCTTGAGCAGCTGCATTGATCTCTGTAGCGCAATCATAGCCTCTCATCAACATAATATTTTTCAGGTCTGCTCCAGGAAGAGGCAAACTTGCGGGGTTAACACCTGAAGAAATAATTAGCTTATCATAACTAACTTCTTTGGTTGTACCATCTTTTACGTTTTTGACAGTAACCGTCTTTTTAGCTGGATCAAGAGCTGTTACTGCTGTGTTATTAACAACTTTACCACCCCGTTCAGCTAGATCTTCAGGAGTAAAGTTTCTAACGTTGTCTTGGCCTGTAGTTTTTCCTTCAAGGAATAGCTTCATTCCGCAAGACATAAAGGAAACGAAGTCGCCTGCTTCATAAACTGTGACATCGACATCGTCATAACGATCTAAGATTTCATAAGCTGCCTCTTGACCGCCATGAGATGCACCTACAATAACGATTTGCTTTTTCGACATAGCCTGACCTCCTAATAATGCAGCAATAATTGTCGTTTTTAAGTAATAGCAGTTATTGTAACTGGTTACATTATTTATCTTTTAATAAGATATTTCAATTAATTTGCTTTTGATTAGTGCGAAGCAGCAATATATTTTTTATATAAAAAAGAGCACTACTGATAGTAGTACTCTAGAGGGAAATTTTCCAAAATTATCTTATTTAGCTAATTCTGCTGATAGATTTCGTTCACTAATTTAGTGATTTCATTACGATTAAGAACTTCATCATACATATCCATTGTTTCCTGGATTGCATTTTCTAAATTAGTACCATGATTTTTGGCATAGCCAATGAACTTTTTTGCATCTACTATTTTAGCTTCTTTAGTCGATTTTTCTGCAGCTCTTTTAGCAACTTCATTCATCTCATATTCTAGCTTATTCATGTCTTAGACCCACTTTCCGCTATTCACGTAGTAGTCGATATCCTTCTGCAGGCTGGCAATATATCCCTGCGTAGTACATCATCCGTTTTTCTAGATCATTTTTACGTGTTGTTTGCATCTCAATATCATACACTCGACCTTGATCATCTTGTGCCCAGATATCTAAGCGAATGTTTTTAGATTCTAGTCCAATGTTGCCGTCATACTGGGTAATGACATTAACTTTTGTCAATTTTAATTCAGGAAACATCCGACGTAGCAGTTCCAGACAATTCTTTTTATTGCTCATAACATGACCGAATACCAAGTTGTTAGTAATTCGAGGATATCGATTAATTCTTCTCCTCATATTTTACCTCTTTTCTTAAGCAAGAAAATTACCCTCCACTATTTATTACGCAAAAAAGTGCAAATTTTTTCAGAAATTTAAAAATTTAGACACGAAAAAAGCCGATGCAAATGCATCGACTCTTTCAGTTAAATTATTCTACTTTTTAATAGAAGTTTACAGCCTTGATGTAACGCTTATTGTTGTTTCTGCAGCCTTCAATTCTGTAGTACTTCTTACCGTTCTTGAATCTCATTTGACCACCGTAAGTAGTTACAGTTTGGCCTCTGTACATCTTACCAGTACCTGGAGTACGACGGTATGATGACCAGTAAATGTAAGCATTGTGCTTTAAAGTACGTTGGTTACCAGTAATGTTGGTTACACGAACGTATTCGTCCTTGTTAGCTACCTTGTAATAAGTCTTGCCGTTGATAGTTACGATAGTTGGAACAATTTCAATGTCATTGTAAGCATAGTACATGTGACCTAAGTAGTTACCGTTCTTGTCGTAAGCTCTTGAATCAACCATCACTGGCAAAGTCTTGGTGTTAGTGTCCTTGGCAGGTGCATTATTAAATACACTACTTAATACAAATTCATTTGAATTTGCACTATTGATACGAGTGTATGAAGTGTTACCTACAGTTACAGTACCAAAGGTTGGAACTTGAGTGCCACTCTTAATAGTAGTATTAGTTTGACTCACAGCATTACCATAAATTGTATAAACTGGAATATCTGCATTATTAGCTGTAGTTGCAGTTTGGTACTTAGCTCCAGCCACACCTACTTGAACATTAAACGTCAAGGTTACAGTACGCTTGGTGTTCGCATCGGTAGCTGAAACAGTTACAGGATAAGTACCACCAATTGAGGTATTAACTTTAGAAGCATCAACAGTCACAGTTAATGGAGTACTACCACCTGCTGCAGTAGCAGTAAATGCACGTTGAATTGCTGCAGTATCAACAGTACCATTTAACGCAACATTAGCAAATGCAGCATTTATGTCATTTAAAGTTTGTGAACTCTTGTATTGCTTATTGTTATAGGTAATAGTTGGATTCAAACTTGTATCAGTTGATGCATCATATGGCATCACCATCAAGTTTAATGATGCAGCAGTAGCATTGCCACTTGCTACAGCAATACTAATAGGAAACGATACAGCTGGTGAAGTAAAATTACCTTGTGCATCAACAGTTACCTGTGCCGTAGTTAAAGCATCTCGTACAGCTTTTTCAACTAAATTTTTATCTAATTTTTGTGCTTTTCCATTACCAACTTTATATTGGTAATTATCGATAATTCTATTAGTGATTGCACTCACACTATTTTCATTACTACTTAAATTTAAAGTACTTGAATAACTGTTACTGTTATTGTCTTTGGTAAGCTCTTTTCCGTCCTTATTAACAACTGAGATAATAGCAGCTTGTTTAGTAGTTGCTGCATTCCCTGAAGCTTGTACACTAGCTGCTGGAACAACACCAGCTGCTACAGGAGCAACTGCTAGCAATGCGGCAGCAGCCATACTTACAATTCTTGTATTCTTTCTCATAATTATGTGGCCTTTCCTTTCTGAAACAGAAATTCATCCTAAGCAGTAAGTTATATCTTCTTCTGCTTGTGAAATAATTATAGCATGTTACGAACCCGATTACTAAAAACAGGATCGACTCGTGTGTGTGATTTTAAGAATACCTCCTAAAATCACCAGTAATACCCTACCCTTTATTTGTTAAACTGTAGTTACCGGACTTTTACAATTAAGATTCAAAACATTACATTTTTGTGAAGTTTTAAACAAGTTATTGATTTATGACAGAACTTATGTGTGTTAAGAAAATGTAATTTTAACACTTGTTCGCTTAAAAAAATTAAAGCTCTTAGATTTTTTGATTAGAAATAATTGCTTCATGTTCTTTAATATGCTCAACTCGCCCTGCATCCCCCGCAATAAGTAACAAATATAATGCCTCAATCATTGTCATACTTGCCACGCGTGAGAAATAATACTGCGATTGCATCACCGTCTGCCGCACTGCTGTCTTTAAATGCACATCAGCTAATAGTGCAATCGGTGAATCATCGCGATTGGTGATCGCAATCACCGGCATCCCTTTTTGTTTGGCTACCTTAATTTGCTTAATGATTCCCGCTGCTTCACCTGAATTCGAAATCACCAACAAGCAATCCTTTTTACTCAGGTTCATTGTCTGCGCAATTGCCGTTTCAATCGTGCCACCCGAATCAATTGCCAACAAGCCAATCTGATTAAACTTATACACTGCATCAGCGGCCACCGGATAAGTATCGCCCTCCGCACTAACCTGCACAATTCTGCTTTCAGTCAAAAAATGCAGCACCTGATCTAATTTGGCTTCAGTCACATTCTCCAAAGTCGCCTTAATCTCGGCGACTTTATTTTTCTCAATTAATTCCAAATTAGCACTAGCATCATCACGTGACATATTTTGAAGTGACACACTTTCAGTTGCATTCTGAGCTAGTTGAATTTTTAAATCATGAAAACCTGTCAAATCTAAATTATGACAAAAACGCGTCACCGAAGCATCACTCACCTCAGCTTCAGTTGCTAATTTTGAAATTGTATAATTTACCACCTGTTCGGGCTGTTTTAAGATCACTTGAGCAATCTTCTGATCACTGGCTGACATTGTCGCTAATTTACTATAGATTGTATCGATAATTTTAGTCATTATTCTCACCTTTTCTGTGCCAAAATTATATCATCAATGTAATTAATTTTCACAATTTTATTTTTAAAGAAAATAAATTTATATTTTGATTGACGAAAATCATTTACCAAGGTAGTATGTATTTGTAAATAATTTTCACAGGAGAAAATAAAATGAAAATTAATTCGATAAGTGCCCTCGCTTTAAGTAAAATCAAGCCGAAAATGACTATTTCTCTTGGCGGCGGAAGCAATGTATTTAAGTTAGCTCAAGCTATTGCACAGCATAACTTAGACATCACATTATATTCTCCATCCGAACTTACTCGCTTTAGGTGCAAAGAACTCGGATTAGAGCTTCTTCCTTCTACTGCAGCAACCAAAATCGATATTGCTTTTGATGGTTGTGATAGTATTGATAAGAATTTTAATGTTCTAAAAAGTTTGGGTGGAATTCATCTTTTTGAAAAACAGGCAGCACAAATTGCCAAACAGTTTATCCTACTCTTACCCAGTGAAAGGATACAACCGATTCTGAATCCTAAAATTCCACTTTGTCTTGAAGTGGCACTGCCTTGTGTTAATCAAATACAGAAGTATTTAAGCAGTTTACATTTAACTAGTAAGATTCGACAAGATAGTTCAGTAGCTGCATTTGCCCGTACGCCTTTGGGCAACTACTTAATCGATGTTTTTAACGAAGATTGGCACAATATCACTGAACTTAATCGTCAACTTTGTTTACAAAATGGCGTAGTTAGTTCTTCACTATTTGAAAACTTAGCTACTTCATTAATTACCGAAAAAGATGGAAAAATTATTGAACTTAAGAGAGGTAATGATCATGAAAAAATTTAATTGGGGAATTATTGGTACTGGCTGGATTGCACATGATATGGCTGATGCTTTGAACAAAGTCAACGGCGAAATTTATGCTGCCGCAAATCCAAATGAAGAAGCACTCCGTGCCTTTGTCCAAGAAAAACATGTACAGCATGCTTTCACTAATCCTGATGAAATGATTAAGGATCCTAGCATTGATATCATCTATATTGCTACCCCACACACTTTCCACTACGACTACATCAAAAAGGCCCTCAATGCCGGCAAGCATGTCTTTTGCGAAAAGGCAATTACCGTCAATGCGCGGCAATTTGATGAAGTGGCTCAATTAGCCAAAGAGAAACAACTAATCTTAATGGAAGGCTTTACCCTTTATCACATGCCAATCTACCAAAAGATGCAAGATATGATTAAGACCGGCAAATTTGGCGATATTAAAATGATCCAAATTAATTTTGGTTCACTGAAGGAATACGACCCGCAGAATCGCTTCTTTAATAAGGATCTCGCTGGTGGTGCATTGCTGGATATTGGCGGCTACGCAACTGCTTTTGCTATTAGTTTCATGGATGAATATCCTGAAAGTATCAATACCACGGTAAAATTCTTTGAAACTGGTGTTGACGAAGAAAGTGGCATTATTTTGAAAAATTCGAAAGGTCAAATGGCAGTAATGTCATTATCGATGCGGGCCAAGCAGCCTAAGCGCGGACTGGTTTCGGGCACCAAAGGTTATTTCGAAATCAATCAATATCCTCGCGGCACTGAAGCTGATATTACTTACACCCAGAGTGCTCATGAGGAAAGCTATGATAAGGTTACTGCTGGAGAGGCTGACCAAGCACTTGAATATGAAGTCACTGATTTTCAAAAGTATATTGAACAAGGTCATGACGAAGGCGAATTAGAAAAATCTCGCATGATCGCCCATATTTTAACCAGTATTAGAACTGCCTGGGGCATGACTTATCCATTTGATAACGAGGAATAATTAGTTGGATTTCAAAAGGGATCGATACATAACATCGGTCCCTTTTATTTGCACTTATTGCTTATTTTCTGCGACATATTTTTCTAGTCGTTTCAAGCCTTCTTTGATCTGATCCATCGACGTTGCGTAAGACAAACGAATATATCCTGCTCCACCTTTAGCAAAAAATGAGCCCGCAATTACAGCAACATGCCCCTTTTCAGCCAGGTCATAAATAAACTTGGTATCATCTTGTTCCAAGCCTGCTGGAATTTTGGCAAAAATGTAGAAGGCACCTTTAGGCTTAACGCATTCAAAGCCTAACTTGGTTAATCCTTCATAAAGCACATCACGCCGCTTTTGGAATTCTTTCTTCATCGGCTGTGCATCGTTCATTCCATTGCCTAGTGCTTCTTCAGCTGCATCCTGCATTGGCGTTGGTTCCGTCGTTGTGATTGCTTGGTGAATCTTAGCCAGTTGATCCAAAATCGGCTTAGGCGCAGCTACCACACCGATTCTATAGCCAGTCATTGCCCAAGCTTTTGACACGCCATTCATTAAAACAACTTGATCATGTAAAGTCTTTTCCATCGAAGCATGTGGCTGATCATAATTAAGCTCACTATAAATTTCATCACAAAGAACAAAAACCGGCTTATCTCGAACAACATCTGCTAAGGCATCAAGTTCATCTTGTGAATACATCACACCTGTTGGATTGGTAGGATAATTCATGACAAGCGCCTTAACGCGATCACCATACTTGTCCAATGCTGCCTGCAATTTTTGCGGCGTTAATTTGAAATCATCAGCTGAAGTATCAAGCTGTACCACTTCAGCTCCCATCGATTGTGCATCCCCAATGTACAGTGGGAAAATCGGCGTTGGTACTAAAACTACATCGCCCGGATTAATGACTGCAGTTAAAAAATCATATATAGATTCCGTAACCCCGTTCGTAATCAAAATTTCATCAGCAGCATATTTTTGATCATATTTTTCCGCTAAAAACTTTGCTGCAGCTTGACGCAATCCCGGTGTACCATTAGACGGTGCATAGTGGGAATGATTGTTAGCGATGCTTTCTTGGGCAGCTTTTTTAATATGCTCAGGCGTATTAAAATCTGGCTCACCCACCGTAAACTTGACAATATTTGGTATCTTACTGGTATAAGCAGCAAAAGCTAAAATCTGGCCTGGCTTTTGTTCAACTAATCCCTTTTTCATATGCTTTGTTAAGTCAACCATACTAGTCACCTCATAATGTAAATAAGAGCAAAATCAAAGTTAGCTTAAATATAAGCACTTATTCGTTTCTTGTCAAAGCATTTTCAATTTTAAATACAAAAAAGATCAAGCTCACCGCTTGATCTCACCTATTGGGTTAGCTGGATTCGAACCAGCGCATGATGGTACCAAAAACCATTGCCTTACCACTTGGCTATAACCCAATCTTCAAACCTTTTACTTGATTGGTTCTATTTGAATGACCTCTCGATCACCCAACAGATATTAGTATAGGGGAATGAAGAAAAAATAGCAAGAAAAAATTCAAAAAAGTTTTGTTTTTTTCAAAATACCTACATTTGCTCGAAGGATACTGAATCTTTCTTTTATGAATTATAAAATTAATTTGTTTTTTTACATTATAATCGTAAACATTATTATTACGATTATAATAATCATGCCCATTATGTTTACGATTATAACTTTTGTGACTTCTTAACCTTATTCATTAATTCAAAGTCGTTGGTAAAAATTCCAGCTACACCAAGTTTAAAGTACCTTTTTGCTATGCTTACTTTATCTACTGTCCAAATTCTTTGCGTAACTTTGCTAGGTAAATACCAATGCGGATGGATCGCTGCAAAATGATTCTTAGCCGCAAACTGTTCAGGAAACGGCACCGGCCATTTGGTTAAAAAGCAATATTGTTGGTGGGGATCAATTCGCTGGCAATTTTTTAAGGTTTGATAATTGAAGGAAGAGAAAATAATGGGATGCACAAAATGGTATTCTTGTGCTAACGCTAAAACGATGGCTTCAATCCCCTCATCATGAATCTTGTTAGTCTTAAATTCCAAGTTAACATACAAATCCTGTCCCTGAAGAATTTCAAATAATTCACTTAACATCGGTACCGGTTCACCGTTAGCTAAACGAAATCGCCTGATTTCACTTAAGGTATAGTCCTTAATGTAACCCGTGCCATTAGTTGTGCGGTCAATTTTTTCATCATGCATTACTACTGGCACCTTGTCTTTAGTTAAATGCACATCAAATTCCACGCCTTCTGCGCCATGCTCTACCGCATATTTAAATCCTTGCAAAGAATTCTCCGCAAATTTCACCGGCAGTCCTCTATGAGCAAATACAATTGTCTGACCCATTTTTCACCTATAAAAAAATACCGCTCTCGCGGCATCCCTTCTCTAACTTAATCTAATACGATTGCACCTTGAGTTGCTAAAGTATCACGTACAAGATCCTTAACATCTCTTCTAGCCACCATTCCATCAGTATTTTCAATGTATTCAACATATTGTGGTGACTTGATATGAGCGTCATAAGCCTTGTCATCAAAGTAAACTTCAACGAAGTACCATTCGTTTTCGTTCTTCTTATTGACTCCAGACATCATAATTTCCATGCCTGGTTCAGCAGCCATGCTGGTGGTCATTTCTTTCTTAACTTCATGTGCAAACTTTTCTGCATCTTCTGGTTTAACTTCAACTTTAACTAAGCGCATTACAAAATGATCCGCGTTATCATTCAAAGCATCATGAGCCTTTGTGGTAATAACTTCGGGCTTTAATTCGATTACTTCTTTGTCTGTGGAAATCTTGTCGATGGTTTCCGCAAAATTGTCGGCATGATCTGCTGCAATGTGCAAATCTTCTGCCAAGCTGTTACGGAACAATTCAATCTCATAGTTGTCTTCACCATGAGCATCGTCATGTGCGCTTCCAATTAACAAAGTTCCTTCTTCAGCTGGAATTGAGTTGTGCATGTTATTTTCAACTTCACGGATATATTCACCGCGATCGTTTTCCTTGATATTTAATTTAGTAATTCTAAAAATTGGTGTTTCATCCATTTTTCTTGCCTCATACTATAATCTTTCCACACCTATCATTATAAACTAATGCAGAAAAATAAAAGCCCCTATTCACCAGTTATTTGATCAATTTTAACCGCTTTAGCTGGCCATTCAGTCCGTACATATTCTAATGTACTGCCTTCATTGCTAGTTAGCTGCACAAAAGAACAATTGGGCAGACCTAAAAATTCACGATGGTTAGTTTTTTCATTAATGTATTGCGACAAACTATCGCCATGACCAACAACTAAAATATTATCGCCATCTTGTGCATCTCGCATGATCAAGTTAATCCCGCGCTCCATTCGCTCAACTACCTCATGATTATCTTCCACGCGAAATTTACCCAAACGATGCAGCGGCCAAAGTAGCACATTGCGTGCCTCAAAAGCGCCATAGCTTTTCTCTTTTAATTCCTTTAATCGAACATACTCCATCTCAGGCCCAGCAATAATCTCTAAAGTATCACTTGCCCTTTCTTGGGGTGAGCAATATGCTCTAGCAAAATTAATTCTCTGATCTTGAAAATAATCCCGTACGGCTTCCGCCTGCTTAATGCCTAATGGTGTTAGCGCTGAATCACAGCTTCCCTGCATGCGGTGTCCTTTATTAAACCAAGTTTGACCATGTCTGACTAAATATAAATTAATTGCCATTTCGTCTTACTTTAAACCCTCTGCTGGCCACACGTATGAATCAAAATGGATCTTTTTACCATCAACTGTTAGCTTCACGATTGAAGCATTGCCAAAACCGCCAAAGTTCTTATTCTCGGTAGCATCGCGCACAAACTTAGCTAAAATATCACCATGTCCTACAACTAAAGCAGTTTGACCATCCTCTAAGCCGCTTAAAATCTCGACTACCGCACGGTGCATTCTAGCAACAACGTCTTCGTCTTTTTCCATAGTTGGGTCTACGTTAGGATTATTATAATTCCAAGGCAATAAGAACTCATCACGACCTTCAAAAATGCCATAACATTTTTCTCGCAGGTCTTTTAAACGCGTATAAGGCATTTGATGATCAGTAATAATTTCCAAAGTATCGCAAGCACGCTCTTGGGTTGATGAAAAAGCTTTGTCAAAATGAATACCCTGCTTTTTAAAATAATCGCGGGCCATTTCAACCTGGCGGATGCCTCTTTCATTCAATGGTGAATCACAACGTCCCTGAACTTTATGGTAATAGTTAAAATAAGTTTGTCCATGGCGGACTAAATATAAAGTTTTTGTCATATTTTCCTCGCTAAATCGTTTTTCCTTTATCTTATCAAAAAAGCACGCGTCGTGCGTGCTTTCATATTTTTTTCGTTAAATTTTGAAGTTCTTGTTGTATTCACTCGAATTTACAACAAAACTTGGCACACTAATGAAGTGCATTGAGTAAATATTGCCAGTCTTGGAAATGCTAAAGCCATAATAATTGTAGTCCCCATCATGACGTGAGCCCTGTGTATTAAATAAATCACCGGCATGCTCCCATTCGCGGTAAAGGCTCTTATCATTACGCTGATTTTCCCCAGCTCCTGCAAAGCCAAAGATCATTTGCTTCAAGCCAAAGTAAATATTCCGCTTCATTTCAGCCATAGACATAATCTTCTTATTAGTAGAAAAACCAGCCATATCTTCGACATAATTATCGTTTAATTCTAAGCCATGTTTTTTGCAAGCCCGTACAATTCCGGCAACATAGTGATCGCCATCTTTGATACTCTTGCCATTTTGCTCGTATTCTTGCGCAATTGAATTAGCTAAGGACTCTACTCCAGAACTATAAACCCACGGCTTCAAACCTAATTGACTACGAGCACTATTAATTAGGCGCAAAGAGAATTCTGCCAGTTCTTTTTGCTCACTAGCGGAAAGATCAGCAGGATTAATCATCTTTTGATCGGCTTTGCTTTCACCTGAGCTAACACGTGAAAAGTTGTTTTGCTCCATTCCTTTCATGCAAGCCTGAATAAAACTAGCACTTGGCTTCCCCTTATATGCTTGCAATAAACTAGCTTTCGTATAGCCGCTCGGCATCTTCATTGTAGCTGTTACATAATTCTGCGTTGCAGCAGTCTTTTTAACGAGTTTGGCATTTTTAGCTAATAACCATTGAGAGTTATTTCCAATCTTATAAGCCAAATATTTTTTCTTGCCCAGCTTTAAATACTTTTTAGCAGAATAAGAATACTCTCTTTTAGCTACAGCATAATACTTAGACTTCTTGCCCTTATTTGTATAAAGTCTAACTTTCTTAGTTCCTTTAACCTGAACTTTTCCCTTAACTGCTGCTTGAACCGTTTGTGGTGTCGTTTCGTGTATTACACTAGCCGTCCCCATCAGGCAAACACTAGTCAACAAAGTCACAATTAATTTTTGCTTCATAGCTGTTCCACTTTCTGTATGTTTTGATTATTAATATTTGTTATTTAAATTATATCGTATCTATTTAATTAAAAAAATCAAAAAGAGACACACTATCATTTTGACAGCATGCCTCCTTTAAGTTAGTTTGATTTTATTTAGTTTTGAAAAGAGGTTTATTTTTAGTACCAGCCGTTTGCTTGCCAGAATGCCTTAGCAGCAGTCCATGAGCCATAACGACCTTTGACATAGTTATCAGCTACTCGCTCTTGGTTAGCTGCTGAATAGTCACCATTCAAGTATGAAGCTGAAAGTTGGTATTTACCAACGTATTGACCATTTGAAGCACCGTATGAGCCACCAGATTCTCTACCGGCAATCCATTCCTTAGCACTAGCTTCTGAACCACTTACAGTTGAAGTAGTAGTTTGAGTGTTAGTGTTATTTGCTACAGTAGTAGTTGCTGCAGAATTAGTATTTTCAGTTTGAGTTTGGTGTTGTACTGGAGCTTGGGTCACAGCAGCTTGAGTGTGGTAGCCGCGAGTTACATACTTAGCACGAACCCATTGGTTCTTGCCTAAGTCATACCACTTGTGACCTTTGGCATCGTAAGCAGTCTTAATTACTTTCCATGAGGTGTTGCTTGCCAAAGTTTGGCCAGTAGCCTCTGGATTCTTGTAGCTGTTGTAAACAGTGATTGCGTTGTCTGAAACGTTCTTAACTGTTACAACATCTGTATCGTTTTCTACAATAGCAGCTTGAGCAGTATTAGTGTTGTTATTAGCTGCTACTAAACCTGTAACTGATAAAGCAGTTACTGCAATTGACTTAACTAAGATAGATTTAATTTTCAAAAAAATTCTCTCCTTAAAATTTTAAAAGTCATAAGTAACGAATTTTCACCTTATTCGTCCGTCTCATTCAATTGACACAGCATATACTACCTTGCTTAAATTGCAGAACTATAACAGGAATATCACCTGCAGATTAAGAAACTATTGCAAATTATGACAAAATTGTAACAATTGTAATATTTATGTAAATTTATTTAGATGATACAAAACCGCATCAGATCGCCATTTAACGCGATTTTTAATTTTTATTTGCTATGTGCAAAAGCTTGTTCGCATTTAATATATTGAAACACTTTTGCAAAACGAAAAAAGAAAGAGTTTCCTCTTTCTTTTTTAATTCTCACAAATTTTTTATTAATTTATTCTATTATTCTGCCTTATCCTCTTCTATAAGTTGACGTTTATTAAGTGCCACAATAAATGGCAGGTAAATCAAAATGTCTAAGATAATATTGATTACTTGCAACATTGAGCCCGCAATACTGCCTGTTGCCAAAAAACCTGAAATAATTGGCGGCATTGTCCAAGGAATTACAGTCCCATTACATAATGGAACTAAGCCTAGGTTCATTGCACAATAAGTGGTAATCGCATTTACCATTGGCGCAATCATAAGCTGAAAAGCTCTTAGCTACAGCAGGTGGCACAGTAGCTGGCATTTTAATTTGGATATTATGATTAATAAACCATTGGAAAATCCATGCACTTAGGAGACCAAAGATAATAGCTACAAATAATCCTCTACTACCTAAGTAAGTGTAAGGGAAGCCTTCAACTGGAACTTTATCTCCACTCATAATACTTGGCGTCAAAATGAAGAATACAGATGCAGAAACAATTCCGGCAGAAACACCATCTGTCTTATATTGATTAGCATAACTCCAAGCAATTCCAAAAGCTGCAATTAAGCCCATGATCCCAAAGGAGCCATTAGTAATCTTGGCTAAAATCTGTGCCAGGCTTATACCATGAACAGCAGTTTTTGATAGCCAATCAGACCAATCGGCAACTGGAAATGAATTAATGATCATGAATAATGATCCTACAACAATTAACGGCATAGCCATAGCGATACCGTCACGAACAGCAATTAAAGGTTTAAAACTGCCTATTTTAGCTGCTACAGGCATAATGTGTTTGTTACCAAACGCATTCAAACCTCCGCTCGATTTACTATTAGCCATAATAATTCCCTGCTATGAAAAATATATGCAAATGTATTCCTTGATTTAGATTTGAATACATTTTGGACTTTCGTGCATTTTATTCTTCTTACCAACGTCTTCATCGGTTTTCCGATATTCCAACTTGGGAGTAATCGCATTGACCAACTCTTTTGGCTTCTTTATCGGACGTAGCCTCGCCCATAATCTTTATTTATAATGCTCTATTTAATTCGGGATGTTTTATCAAAATTGTTAAGTTGAGCATGGCGTTTTCGTCACGATCAACTTTTTTGTTATAGTTTGAACATGCTGGATTATAACAAATAAATTCGTTATGCTTAGTGCCGTGCTTTTTATTGCCATAAAGGGTGACCTTTTCATCGCCTTTTTTGACTAATCCGCAAACTGCACACCTTTGAGTTGAAGGATACAGTTTATTGGCTACGATTAGTTTCTTGCCATACCATTCACATTTATAAGATAAAACCTGCCTAAACTTGCCAAACATTGATCTGTGCATTCCTTTTGAGGCAACATGGCTCATCATCATCTTTTTGACATCTAAGTCTTCAATGACAATCGAATCATAATTATCAACCAGCATAGTGGTAAATTTTTGCATTAAGTCATTTTGGATATTTGAAGCACGCTGATAAGCCGCTTGAAGCTTGGTTTTCGTCTTCAAGTACTTTTTGCTTTGCATTGCTTGTTCTTTTCCATTGACTTCACGTTTTCTAGCTAACAGTCTTTGATAATGCTTTATTTTTTCATAAGTTTGCTCAAGTTTTTTAGGCAGGATGCTTTTATTTCCGCCAAGATAGTTGAAATGACCCACATTAAGATCAACTCCTGTTGCCTTTCCGGTATCAGCTTTCCTATCTATTTTTTGCTTTGGAATCTTATATGGGATAGACACAAAATAACGTCCATTTTCACGATAAAAGCTCATGACTCCAGTAGGATAATTCATTGGCTTTTCTGACAGAATAAGCGGCTCCCAATCTTTCTTTAAGCCTTGTGGCTTTTCCAAGAACAGCCGGCCATCAATCAGCTTGGCCTGATCGCTCTTAAAGCCTTGTCTGGGGGCACGTTTAGATTTAAAGTGAGGCTTGCCCCAATCAGGCTGAGCTTTATCGAAAAAGCTCTTCCAAGCTTTGCCCAAGTCTTGTACTGTTAGTTGAAGCAAGTGAGCAGAATAGGCAAACTGCCAATCTTCTTTTTCTTCAACCAGCCTGTCACGAACTAAGCGCCAATTAGGACTAGGATTTAAATGAACATCTTTTTGGATGATCTTTAGCTTGTTGCTTCTCTTATTCTTTTTAGGAGTGAAAGTAGTATAGCAGATCTTGTCATAGATTTGATGCGCTGAATACAAATCATTCCATAAAGCCAAAGCTTGATTCCAACAATATCTGCGGTAGTCGCAATTGCGGTCTAAGATATTTTTCATTGCTTTGCTTGCAAACACCTCATAGCTGCGGGTTTTAATATAATAATTAGACATAATTTCACCGCCTTTCTCTTTATTCATAGACCTATTTATTCTTTAAAGCAGGGTCGTCCTGTATTTTTTTCTTGTATCTTCTTAAGCCGTACAAGCGACAAGAAAAGACATGGATAATACTGATTAAATCGTCAACCATTTCTTTATCTGGCGAGGTATCTTCGTTGTTAAGCACAATTATCTTGCAATTATGCCAAGAGCAGAATTCTTGAAAGAACTTAAAGCCAAATCTGATAAACCGATCTTCATAAGTAACGTAGATTTCTTTAATTCTGTTTTGATCCACTTCCTTGATCAGCTTAAGCCATTTAGGACGCTTATAATTTAGACCTGAACCAATATCAGAAATAAATTCATCCGCAATAATACCTTTGGCATTAATAAACTGCCTTAAGAAGGCTATCTGATCCTGCAAATCATCTTTTTGACCATTAGAAGAAACTCTTGCATAGGCTACAGTTTTTCGATGATCAGCTTGGTCACGTCTAATACCTAAATAAGCGTCAAGCTCTGATTGATAGTAGAAACGTCTATTGTTTTCGGTTCTGTGCGCTTTTAGCTTGCCAGCACGATCCCAGCTTTGAAGGGTAAAAGGAGCTTTGCCAACATAAGCAGCAGCTTCTTTTAAATACATAATTCGATTAGAATAGTCAGTCATAAAAAATAATCTCACCGCCTTACGATGAGATTATATCACATATTAGAACACTATAGTAACATTTTATAATATATTTTCCTTGATTTGTTATTTATCTTCAATCTAAAAATAAGCTCGTGTTTCTTTGGTATATACCTATCTAATCAATAATATAATGAAAGCAATTTTATTACCACTATTTTCACAGAAATATTAATCTACCAAGAAAAATATTGCAGTTATGTCTGTAAGTGCTATAGTTTACATGTAATCATAAGAATAAAGTGAGGAAATGAAGTTATGGCTAAATACGAAGTAAAGTTAAGCGAAGAAGATTTACAAATGATCAAAGATTGTCATTCAAAGAACCCTTCAATCATGAAGGCTATGAACGAAGCCAAGAAAGTCGAAGATTAAGCAAATTTTGATCTCTAAATCGAAAAAAGGCGTCCGCAAGGGATGCCTTTTTTATTGGTTTTCAAATCTTGTACCGTGAGGATGCTTCCAGTTATAAACACGGACTATTTTACCCATGCCATCTAGCACTACAACATTTCCATCATTATGTGGATAAATCAATGGATCAGAATGTGAACCACCGTCAGTAAAAATTCTTGCTGGCTCACCTGGGTATTGCACTGTTCTAACGATACAATCATCAATTGATAGCCGCCTCATTTGTCGACCATCATCATATTTTCCTTCTAAAGCAGCTGTTGGCGTATGACCAGTCACAATTGTTTTGCCCGTTTTGTTATGAGCCATCATTTTCAATAAGGAATCGAAATACCAATACTTATCTCGTGCCCAAATACGGTAAAAATCATAGTCAAATTTCAAGCCATACTCTATCTCAGAGTAAGTTTCCGGATCATTATACTGTTCATCTGGCCGCACACCCGCATGAACAAAAATCAAGTGTGGCGTTTCATACATAATAGGACAGCCTTTTAGAAAGCGATAATACTCACTATCACGCAACTCATCAGGCAAAACTGTACTGCCAAACAGACTAACTAGGCTCTTGCCACCACCGTTATAAAACCAAATGCCATCTTGATGTTCCTGCTTCTCCGCAAAATTGAGTAACATTTGCTCATGGTTACCCAGTAGTACGATTGCTCCTTCGCTTTTTTGTTCAATTAAATAATCCAATACTTCCTTCACATGCTCGCGGCTATCAACATAGTCACCGCCCGCAACTAATTGTGCTTCTGGAAAATCTGCTGTTGCCTGCTTGATTAAGTCTAAGGTTTCTAAGTTGCCATGAATATCAGAAATGAAGATATAGTTCTCCTTCACTCGATCATCCAACAGCGTTCGATTGATAATTTTTTTCATTTCATACTACCCCATGGGCTAAATTAAACTAACATTCTTTTCTTAATTATAGCAGATGTACACTGGTTCTTTTTCTATGCAATCCTAAAATTAACCTCCGGCAAAAAAAGGCTACAATAGATATGAAAAGAAGTGATTGCAATGTTTAATGAAGAAAATGCAATTGATGCCAAGAACTTACACGTTGATTCTTTCAAATATCAATCAACTGAAGACATGCCATCTGATGCTTATTCTAGCTGGGAAGAAAAACATCCAAACGCCAGGGTATTCAAGCTTGAATTTCGCAACATCGGCGAAAGCAATGAATGGCAGGAAATGATCATTATCTACACTGAATAAATAAAAAGTGGAAGAACTCCAAGCCTAGTGTGTTTCTTCCACCTTTTTACTTATTTTGATTTTCTTTTGGTTCAGTATAAATTCTTGTGTAAATAGAAATTAGATAACAAAAAAAGAAGGGTT